>JABDJM010000129.1 GCA_013002475.1 Saprospiraceae bacterium
GATTACCAGTATGCCAGCCAGGACAGAGGAAGCTTTCTCCAGAAAAGGAAGGGAACTATTAAGCCATTCTGAAAACCAGCCTTCGCCTCCACTGGGAACAAAGCCAATGATAGTCGGACCGATCCAGGCAAAGACTCCGAAAGCTAGACCAATCACCACGAAGGCGAAAATGATGCTCAAAATGCCGGGCAACAAAAAATATTTCCACAAGCGAAGCTTGGAAACAAGGCCAATAGCCTCAAAATATGCTTTGAATCCAGATATCATAGTTCTTTATCTACACGAAAGGTAGAAACAGAAACTATTCAGGAAGAATTCCTTATACCAGGATGGATTTTTTTTGGATAAAATCCGTGCTGAACCCTCTAAGCCGGAGTGGGTTTCTTCTTCCTCTTCGTTTTGAAGAATTCCACAATTTGCTTTTCCTTCATAAATCCTAGATCGATAAAGTTGGCCATCACAAACTTTTTGATGTCCTGATAATCTTTACCCCGTTTGTCTGTGAAACGCTTTTTAAGCCTCTTCACATAGGAAACGCAAGAATCTTTTAATTCCTGATTGAACTCCTCATTTCCAAAAATGTCAATGTATACCGGAAAGATTTTCGAAAGTTCAAAATACTCGGTGTAGGATTCTTCAGAGAGATTAGAAAAAATACCATCGATGTATTGAAGGATCGTATTTCGGACTACCTGGTTGTTGTCAGACAGGCCTTCATAGTTGGACAAATATCCGCGAACACCTTCAACTGAATCTTCATGAATAAAACCTTTTTCATGAACAGTACCCATGAGGTTGTAAAAATTGCTGATGTCATCTTGTACTCCGAGGTCAAATAGAGATCGGGCTTGCATATCGGACTCAGCAGAAATGGCACCTTTTTCCTGAAGGTCGAGATGTCCGGATATCCAGTTATCATTGAAAGTCTCAGATTTTCTACTTTCTGCAAGTAAGGCCCGGGTCCTTTCCCCTTGCTGAGAATCCTGAGGGAAGAAGTTAGCATAGATCTGAAGAACTTCATCATGCTCCTTCATTCCCATGAAGTCTGCATTATCCAACATGGCGACCAATGGTGGCCGGACACTGGAATTGTCGAGTTTGTTTTGAACCCGATATAACAAAAAGGTCTTGATGGATGAAGCCATGATCTGCAACTCCGTTTTATTGGAGGGGAAATCACAGGTATAGAAATTCTCCGTCTTGAACTGATTTTTATACCTGAACATCAAAGCCCTTCTTCCTGCGACCTCACGGTATGCAGGCATTTTTTGGGAGCTCAAAAACTGGCGGATCTTTTTGTTGGGAATTTCATTCAAAAAATTGGTGATCCAAATGTCACTGCTAAGTGCAAAACCAACCTGTATGGTTTGGCCTATCCGTTGTTTGAGAATATCAAAATTGCTACTGGTGCAAATAGCGAATAGAATTGCCCGAAAGTGATTTTGAGGACGAATATATTTGTAGTTGCTATCGTATTCTCCTCTCAATGCGGCATACCCAAGAATCCGTGGAAGGAACATTCCTTCAAGTCTTTCATCAAGAAGAGCTTCTTCAAAGGATACCATTTGAAGCGGATTATTAGTCGCTATCTGGTCATAAATTTCTCTGATCTGGGGCTCGTAGGTATTCTTAAGATTATTATAGAAGGAATCCTCTTCTTCTTCAAGATAGCTTGCAAGGTCCTCCGAAGCCTGGAGATCTTCAATAATTTTCTCCAGTTGGATTTGAAAACTCTTATCTAATGGGAGCATGTTGAAAGGTTTTGCTTTTTAAAATGGAACCTAGTAGCGCATTTTCAGCCCTACTAGGTTCCAAAAGGTATCATCGTAATGATTTAACAGTCCAAATATAGGGATTTTGGCCATCAAAAAAGGCCTCCGGATTCCGGAGGCCTTTTTAAGTTTATTTGATTGAGGCCTTAGGCCTTGCTTTCGTCTGATTCATCTGCTGGAGCATCCTCAGCTGCGGGTTCTTCCGTAGATGCTTCGGCAACAGCTGTTTCTTCAGCCGCTGGTGCTTCTTCGGTTGCTGTTTCTTCAGCCGCTGGTGCTTCTTCGGCAGGAGTTTCTGCTGTTGCTTCCTCAGCAGGCGCAGCTTCTTCAGCCGGTACTTCTGCCACGGCTTCCTCAGCAGGGGCAGCTTCTTCTTTAGCTGGTGCTTCTGCTACGGCTTCCTCGGTTCCGCCTTCCGCATCTCCAGAGACGCTTTCAACAGTGGTTTGTTCAACACTATCAGCGAAGGATTTTTGATCCGCTTCCACTGGTTTATGCTCAACCACCTCTTCTGCTTTTCTTTCAACCTTTTTGATCGTACCACTGATAGCCTCCAATCTAGCTTTATTCTCTGCCAGAGCTTCTGCTCTTTTTTCAGCGATCTTGGCCTCCTTAGAGGCGATCCAATCCTGATACATTTGATCCGCCTGGTCCTGAGTAAGAGCCCCTTTGGCTACTCCTCTGGAAAGGTGCTTCCTGTACAGGATACCTTTATATCGGAGAATGGCCCTGGCCGTATCGGTGGGCTGAGCTCCTTTCATTAACCATTCATAGGCCTTTTCGCGGTCTATATCAATGGTTGCAGGCTTAGTCATTGGATTGTAGGTACCGAGCTTTTCAATGAATCGGCCGTCTCGGGGAGCACGGCCATCGGCTACTACGATGTGATAAAACGGTTTCTTTGGTCTTCCGTGTCTTTGCAGTCTGATTTTTACTGGCATAGCAGGTCAAAATTTATTTGGTTAAACCATACCCGATTACTCTCAAAATGAGGCGTCGGGATTCTAACGGGCCGCAAAGTTAAGGATTTTATTGAAACAAGGAAGAAATAATAATCCCCTCTTTTACTAGGATTATAAAGCAGCATACTCGGTCTCAACGGCGTTTTAGAGGTGAGTTTTTACGAACTCCGTGTATGAAACTTATACTGTTAGGGTGTCGATTTTTCGGCACCTTTTCTTTTATCCCATAAAC
>JABDJM010000130.1 GCA_013002475.1 Saprospiraceae bacterium
GAAGAGGGGAGACCTTATTGGAAAGTGATAATCTCTTTTACCAGCTGGATCGTTCGCCAAAACCTACTCGGGTAGTTGAGACTAAATCATTTGTGCTCTTACAAGATCTTGACCAGGGAACCTTTGTTTTTGACCAGTTTGGAAAATTTATTCGTCCTCTGTCTATCGGCATCCCAAATGATTTTCAAATCTGGAATGATATGATAGTTTTCTACGAAGACTCCTCTCTGGTTTTTCATTCGCTGAAAAACAGCAACACCAGAAAGCTAACTATTCCTAATGCCTCAAATGTGGAGGCAATTCAGTTTTGGGGAAACCAAGTCTATTTACAAAAGGACGGAAAAATACATGTATACGAAATCCGAAAGCTTCCTCAATAATAATGACCCTATTAGATGGTCATTATATCATTCTGTTTTTTCTCAATGACAGAATTTACCTTTTCGCCAAAAGAGGTCGTAATTTTTTCTACTGACTCTTCCTGCCTCTTTCCCGCATCTTCTGGATAGCCGTCTTTGACTGCCTTTTTGATGAAATCCATGATCTTATGCCGGGCATTTCTAATGCTCACCTTTGCCTCTTCGCCCAAGGACTTTGCTTGCTTGACGAGTTCTTTTCTGCGCTCTTCAGTTAGAGGAGGGATGTTAATGATAATCATCTCGCCATTGTTTTGAGGGGTAAGTCCCAAATTGGCCGCAAAAATAGCCTGCTCAATAGTGGCGATCAAAGACTTCTCCCAGGGAGAAATATTCAAGGTTTTTGAATCTGATGAACTGATATTGGCTACTTGATTGATAGGCGTTGAGGTGCCATAATAATCCACCATCACGCCGTTCAACATGCTGGGTGATGCCTTACCGGCACGGATCTTTACAAGCTCCCGTTCCAGGTGATCAACGGACTCATCCATCAACATCTTGGCTTCTTCAATATGGTCTAATACTTCCTGATGCATTTTAAATTTATTTTCGGTTTTTGCTTTTCTAAAAATTATAAGTTACCACCCCGTGCCGGATCACAATCTCCTCTTCTGATTCCAGATAATCCAATACCTGGTCTATGCTCACCCTTTTTGTCCCGGGGCCTGTACTAAATAAATGAATATAATGTTTTAATGTTTCTAAATTCTCTGGCCTTTTTCCTGAGGATCTTAATTTTTCCAAAGTTGCTTTGGCCGATTCCCTGACTATGGCCTCCTCTCCAACCTTAGCCAACATTCCTCTTTGCGGTTTTGGCTGTGGCCTCAAGGAGACGATCTCGTCTTGGGGCTTTTTTGATTTTTTTACTCCGTTTTTCTGCTCAAGCGGTTCATGCAGATCGATACGAACACACTTTCTACCACCTGCGGTCATCCGTTTTACAATTGAGTCTAACTCAACATTATCACTCAATAGAACAAACTCCACGTCCTCCTCAGCTTTTGCATCGGCTTTTCCAAGCAGGTACATCCAATGATAGTACATGGAACTGGCCTCCTTATGTTTCACATATACCCATTCAACACGCTTCCGCATTTTATGAGTCTTTCGAACTAAGTCTGCCGGGATCAGGTCATCCTTCTGGACCAGAATGACCAACTTGCTGCTAATCTTTTGAAGTCTTTTGAATCTGGTCTTCGTGAGCTGCTGAAACGGAGCAAATATATATCTATAGCCTTTCACACTAAACTAATTACCTGGTTAGTTGATAAGCTAAAAAACCGGCCAATACATTGGCAAAATAACCAATCTTGATGAATTCCCTTCGAGAATTTTTAGTCGCTGCTTACATACCGCAAAATCAGATACACGAGGACAACCAGGGATGAAAGTGCAGAGGCGACGTAGGTCATCGCAGCCCATCGAAGGGCATCCTTGGCACCATCATATTCCGCTCCGGAAGCTGTTCCTGTTTCATCCAGCCAAACAAGAGCTCGACGACTTGCATCGAATTCAACTGGCAGCGTAACAAAGCTGAAGAGCGTGGTTATTGCAAATGCGATAATGACGACCAATAAGAGTTGAGGAAAAGTACTGAACATGAGCAACGCGATCATCAACAACCATTGCTGAGCCATGGCGGCTCCTTTTACAAAGGGCACCAATGCACTACGAACCTGAAGCATTGAATAGGCGGTATCATGTTGTACTGCATGCCCAACTTCATGTGCTGCAACAGCGGCAGCGGAAACAGATCTTCCCTGAAAAACAGGAGGAGAAAGGGACACTGTTTTTGTCAACGGATTATAATGGTCGGTCAAAAAACCTTTCCCTTCCACAATTTTGACATCGGTGATATTATAATGACTAAGCATTTGTTCAGCCACTTCCCTTCCACTGATTCCACTCCGCAGACCAAACTCACTGTAATGCTTAAACTTCTTTTTTAATCTTCCACTGACAACCATCCCTACTAAAGAGAGGGCTCCAGTCAAAACAATGAAAATCATATATTCTCCACTCATGATGTGTGTGTTATTCTTTTTAATTAACGCAAAATCCGTGCAAAAGGATTTGCAATCTACTTATAGGACGGATTTCTATCGATTAAGTCAACTTTTTACCCGATAAATTGAGTGTTTGCGGGCAAAAAAACCTTAATCCAGGGTATCAAATCCAGTATACGGTCTCAATACCTCAGGTATTTGAATACCTTCCGGGGTCTGATAATTTTCGAGAATTGCGGCGATTATTCTGGCCAATGCCAGCGCTGAGCCATTCAAAGTATGAGCAAGCTTTGTCTTTTTATCCTGCCCACGATACCTAAGTTTCATTCGGTTGCTTTGATAAGTCTCGAAATTGGAAACCGAGCTAACCTCCAGCCAGCGTTCTTGTGCCAATGAGTATACCTCAAAATCAAAGGTCAGGGCACTGGTGAATCCCAGATCACCCCCGCACAATCGAAGGATGCGATAAGGAAGGCCCAGCTTTTCCAATAATCCAGAAACATGATCTACCATTTCATCCAGGAATTTATAGGAACGTTCCGGATGGCTTAGCAGGACGATCTCCACCTTGTCGAATTGATGCACCCGGTTAAGCCCTCTCACATGGGCGCCATAAGAGCCTGCTTCCCTTCGGAAGCAAGGAGTGTACCCGCATAGTTTTACAGGAAAATCTTTTTCATTGAGGATTACATCTCTAAAGATGTTGGTAATAGGCACCTCAGCTGTAGGTATCAAGTACAGGTTATCTTTCTCCGCATGATACATCTGCCCTTCCTTATCTGGCAGCTGTCCTGTGGCTCTGGCAGAGTCTTCGTTAACCATAAGAGGCGGTACAATTTCTTCGAATCCTGCATCACGAGCTTCGTCCAGGAAAAAATTTATCAGGGCTCTTTGAAGCCTTGCTCCCTTTCCCCTAAACAAAGGAAATCCGGACCCAGTGATCTTGGTTCCTAATTCGAGATCAAAAACATCATATTTTTTTGCCAACTCCCAATGAGGCAATGCTCCTTCAGGAAGTTTTGGGAAAGGTTTTTCCCAGGCACGGTAAACC
>JABDJM010000161.1 GCA_013002475.1 Saprospiraceae bacterium
GCGCTAATCCTTGCCAATGAACTGGAAAGCGGCCTGATAGTAAGCATCGTTTGCGATCGTGGTGACCGCTACCTTAGCAAAGGGCTTTGGTAATCACTCAGAGATTGCCTTGATCCCAGGCAACTCCTTGCCTTCCAAAAACTCCAGCATCGCTCCCCCACCTGTACTCACATAAGACACATCATCGTCCAATTCCATCTGGCTGATTGCGGCAACAGAATCGCCACCACCCACCAGCGTGAAGGCACCTTTATCGGTTGCTTTGGCCAGAGCTTTGGCGATCGCGAGCGTACCCTTTGCGAAGGGCTTCATTTCAAAAACACCCATGGGGCCGTTCCAAAGAACAGTTTTGCTACCGCCAATCACTTTGGCAAAGTCTTTCCGGGCCTGAGGACCAATATCTAAGCCCATCCAGCCTTTTTTAATCCGCTTGGAAGGCTTGGTCTCTCGTTTTGCCTTTACATCGAACTTATCGGCAATAATTGAGTCAACGGGCAAATAGAAATTGACCCCTTTCTTTTTAGCTTTTTCCAACAAGCGAGTAGCTAGTTTTAATTTGTCATCCTCAACTAAGCTATTACCAACCTTCCCTCCTTGAGCTTTGATAAAAGTATAAGCCATTGCTCCACCTACTATGATGTTATTGGCAAAATTCATCAACTGGCCTATCAGCTGGATCTTATCGGAAACTTTTGCTCCACCGAGAACTGCTGTCACTGGCCTTTCCGGATCGTTTAGCACTTTGTTGGCATTTTCGATCTCTGCCTGCAGGAGTAGTCCGGCAGACTTCTGGTTCTTATTAAAAAACTTTGCCACTACGGCCGTACTGGCGTGAGCGCGGTGGGCTGTTCCAAAGGCATCATTTACATATAAGTGGCCTAGCCGAGACATCTCTTTGGCCAACTTTTCATCACCCTTGGTTTCTCCCGGATCAAAGCGGGTATTTTCTACTAGTAAAACGTCTCCTGCTTTCAGGGCCCTGGCCATTTTCAAAGCTTCCTTTCCCGTGGTTTCAGGGCAAAATTGAACCTTCTTTCTAAGCAGACGGCTTAAGTGACCTCGCAGATGAGCAAGTGTAAACCTGTCAACATCCAAACTACCGTCCTCTTTCTTCTTTTTCTGGGGACGACCCAAATGAGACATGAGTACTACCGAACCACCCTGCTTAAGGATATGCTTTATGGTTGGCAGAGCTTTCCGAATGCGGGTATCATCCGTGATCTTGTGATTTTTATCGAGAGGGACATTAAAATCCACTCTTACCAGAACTCGCTTATTTGAAAATTTGAGGTCCATTATTTACGTTTTGCGCAAATGTAAAAACCACCTTCCGGATGGAAGGTGGTTTCAAGGTTTAATTGTTTTTACTATTTGGAGGTACTCAATTTCTTGGAGCTTTTTTTAACTCCTCTTTTGCCTGAGACGGCCGTTCTACCTCCGACTACTTTTTTTTTAACAGTTGTACGTCGTCTTTTACGCGTACCGCTTTTCTTGGCGACCATAACACACAGGTCAGCTAGTCTGGCTGAATACCCAGCCTCGTTGTCATACCAGCTAACAACCTTTACAAACTTTCCATTGACTTCTGTCAATGAAGAATCAAAGATCGAGCTATAAGGGTTTCCAACAATATCAGAGGAAACGATAGGGTCAGTTTCATACTGAAGGATACCTTTCATGCCTCTTTTTGCAGCAGAAGCGAATTTTCGGTTCACTGCTTCAGCAGTTGTCTGCTTCTCTACGAGCACATTCACCTCTACCAAGGATCCGGTAATGATTGGAACTCTAAGAGCCATGGCAGATAGTTTACCAGCTACAGCTGGGTAAACTTTTCCAACTGCCGTTGCAGCTCCTGTGGATGTTGGAACGATATTGTATGCAGCAGCCCGGGCTCTTCTTAAATCACTGTGAGGAGCATCCTGGATGCGCTGATCTGAAGTATAAGCATGTGTGGTAGTCATGGAACCTTGAACAAAGCCAAAGTTTTCGCTGATCACTTTCACAACAGGTGCCAGGCAATTAGTTGTGCAGGAAGCGTTAGAAAAAATCTTCTTATTAAAGTTTGCCTCCGCATCATTCACTCCTAAAACGATAGTTTCAATATCGCCTCCTTTTCCTGGAGCGGAAAGGACTACTTTTTTCGCTCCTGCTTTGATATGAAGGCTCGCAGCTGCCTCACTTCGGAATATTCCTGTGCATTCCAATACGATATCCACCTTCAGTTTTTTCCATGGAAGTTTTGAAGGATCTCTTTCCGTAAGAGCAGTGATTTTTTTTCTTCCGATCTGGATATAATCTCCGGTTGAAGATACTTTCTCAGGAACGATACCCTGTGCCGAATCATATTTGTAGAGATGCGCCAGAGTTTCATTATCTGTTAGGTCATTAATAGCTACGACTTCAACGCTTCTGTTTGAAATCAAATTTCGGAGAGTCAATCTTCCAATGCGGCCAAATCCATTGATGGCAATTCTTTTCTTGGACATAGGGATAAAATTAATGTGCTATTTAGTTAGTGTACAATGTACAATAATATACTATTACAAAGATACGGATAAAGCTACTGTAATAGGCAGGAAAGCACCGAAAACCGTGGAATACAAAAGAATTTCATTTTGCGAATCATGAGTTCAAAAAAAGGAAGGAGATCCCCCTATTTTACCAAGGAAAAACGGCAAGATACTTTAGAGCAAAAAGTATAACGAGAATGCCTCTATTCAGACAGGAAAAGCAAGATCTGAAAAGTGGGCAAAACCAAATAATGAAAAAGATGATCTTGGACAAATTTAACCTTGAGGGGAAAAGTGCTTTGGTGACAGGCTGCAAACGAGGCATCGGTTTTGCAATGGCGGAAGCTTTGGCCGAGGCGGGGGCAGACATTATTGGCGTTTCAGCAACTCTTGAATTAGAGGGATCCAAAATAGAAGCTGCAGTATCAGGTTTAGGGAAAAAATTCAAAGCCTATCAATGCGACTTCAGCGATCGAAAGTCATTGTATGATTTTATCCGGACAGTAAAATCAGATATAGGTGTACCTGATATTTTGGTCAACAACGCAGGCACAGTTATGCGAAAACCTGCCGCCCAACATCCTGACGATTATTGGGACAAAGTGATCGAAGTAAACCAAAATGCCCAATTCATTCTGAGCAGGGAATTTGGAAAGGAAATGATAGCCAGAGGTAGCGGGAAAATCATTTTCACAGCCTCACTGCTTACCTTCCAGGGAGGAATCACCGTACCGGGGTATGCGGCATCAAAAGGTGCCATTGGCCAGCTTACGATGGCTCTATCAAATGAATGGGCAGGAAAAGGGGTCCAGATAAACGCTATTGCACCAGGCTATATATCGACTAACATGACGGAAAGCCTTAGACAGGACCCCGGCAGAAGCAAATCAATTCTTGAGCGGATCCCTGCCGGGAGATGGGGCCAGCCAGAGGATTTTAAGGGACCAGTCGTCTTTCTAGCCTCCGAAGCTTCAGATTACATGACTGGAACCGTAATGGTAGTGGATGGAGGATGGATGGGGCGCTAGCAAAAGAAAATGCCCGTAAAAAATTGACTGGCAATTATCTTACGGGCATCATTTGTAGCCCATAGGGGAATCGAACCCCTGTTTCAAGGATGAAAACCTTGCGTCCTAACCACTAGACGAATGGGCCAATGAGATTTTTGAAAACAAAAATGGGACCTTAGCGGACCCTTTCTCAAAAAGCACCGCAAATATAGATTCTTGCTTTTTTAAAATCAAATAGTTAGCGCAGAAAAGTCTAAAGCCGCTGACCGTATTGCTGTTCGTAGTACTTCTGATAGTTCCCTGAGGTTACATTCTCCATCCACTCCTCATTCGCCAGGTACCATTCAGCCGTCATTCGAAGACCTTCTTCTGAAAAAACAGTGGGTTCCCAGCCAAGCTCGTTCATGATCTTTGTGGCATCAATGGCATAGCGTCGATCATGCCCTGGCCGGTCCGTCACATAAGTAATGAGCTCAGCGGAGCTTCCGGGCTCCCGACCCAGCAGTCCATCCATAACCTTGCAAAGGGAATTGATAAGGTCAATATTTTTCCATTCGTTATTCCCTCCAATATTGTAGGTCTCCCCATTTCGCCCTTTTTGATAGATCAGGTCAATCGCCTCAGCATGATCAATTACCCAAAGCCAATCGCGGGTGTATTTCCCGTCACCATAGACTGGAAGTGGCTTTTTGTGTTTTATATTATTGATGAAGAGAGGAAGTAATTTTTCCGGAAACTGGTTGGGTCCGTAATTATTAGAGCAATTACTGATCACTATGGGTAGCCCATAGGTGTGGTAATAGGCTCTTACCAAATGATCAGAGCTGGCTTTTGAAGCCGAATAAGGCGATCGTGGGTCATAGGAAGTCGTCTCCGTAAAAAGTCCGGTTTCTCCCAGACTGCCATACACCTCATCAGTTGAAACATGGTAGAATCGCTTTCCCTCAAAATTATCACCCCAGGAATTCCTGGCTGCATTCAAAAGATTTACGGTCCCAACGATATTGGTATTGATAAAACTCATCGGATCCTCTATTGATCGGTCCACGTGAGATTCTGCTGCCAGGTGAATAACACCATCGATCTGAAACTCAGAGAAAAGGTCCGTCA
>JABDJM010000186.1 GCA_013002475.1 Saprospiraceae bacterium
TCCTTTTCGACTCCATAGAAACTCGGGACGAAATGCTTCCCTGAAAAATTTACTGGTGATCCATGAGATAGATGCCCTCCATGGGAAAGATCAAAGCCAAGGATCTTATCTCCCGGTTTGAGTACGGCTAGGAACACCGCCGCATTTGCCTGAGCACCCGAATGAGGCTGCACATTGGCATATTCGGCACCAAATAGTTCCTTTAAACGATCGATAGCGAGTTGTTCAATTTGATCAACAACCTCACAACCTCCATAGTATCTTTTTCCTGGGTACCCCTCGGCATATTTGTTGGTCAGGCAACTACCCATAGCGTCCAATACCTCCTGGCTCACAAAGTTTTCGGAGGCTATCAATTCAACTCCATGTTGCTGCCTTCTTAGCTCGGCAGCGATCAAATCATGAATGACCTGGTCTTGCATCTCAAATATTTTATTGCTGAAAAATCCTTAAAAAAGCGGAGGGATTCCGTTTTACTGATGTAAAAATAGGAATAAAAAGCCCAACAAATTCAGGGCTTTCACGTAAAAGATCAAACAATAGGAGCCCCGAAGTCCATTACCC
The DNA here is from genome assembly GCA_013002475.1 of Saprospiraceae bacterium. GTDB lineage: Bacteria > Bacteroidota > Bacteroidia > Chitinophagales > Saprospiraceae > JABDJM01. The sequence continues at coordinate 565 of JABDJM010000186.1, forward strand.
CAATTTCAATTCTTTTAGGTAGCTTTGAATAGCATTATGGGAAATCTTCTACCGCTAAAAAGACTATCCCTGACAGCAAGTCTTCTTTTAGTCTTTTTTGTACATGAAACACTAGCAAAAGCGGATCGCTTACGTTGTATGTGGCGACAGGATCCCGCTACCTCTATGGTCATAGCCTGGGATCAGGTATCTGGCCAAAACCCTGAAATTTGTTATGGTAAGTTCGATGGGGGCCTGAATACAGACCACTATCCCAATTGTATTACCGATCTCAAAGTGGTTTCCTTCAAAGGAATGCAAAACCACTTTGCCAGACTTCAAAACCTTGAACCTGACACCGAGTACTTTTTTGTAATTGTTGATAGTGAAGGTGTATCAAAGAGGTTCAGTTTCAAAACAGCCTCTAATGACCCTGAAAAACGATTGTCCTTTATTGCCGGTGGAGACTCGAGAAACTACAGGGAAGCTCGTGTTCGTGCAAACAAGCTGGTTGCAAAGTTAAGACCAGATTTTGTACTATTTGGTGGAGATATGACAGGAGGAGATACTGATCGGGAATGGAGAAATTGGTTCTCCGACTGGCAACATACTATCTCTCCCGAAGGAAGGCTAACGCCCATTGTTCCCGCAAGAGGAAATCATGAATATTCCAATACCACAATTTCCCGGTTGTTTGATACCCCCAATGACCAGGTTTATTACAGCCTAAGGTTCGGACAGGACCTTTTGGAAGTTTTTACCCTGAATTCACTTATTGCTTCGGGTGGTGATCAAAAGATCTGGTTGGAAGAAAACCTTGGGCGATCCAGATCCGAAATGAAATGGCAGGTGGCTCAATACCATTTTGCTATTCGACCTCATACCCAGAAGAAACGGGAAAGAAATAATCAATTAGAAAATTGGGGAAAGCTGTTCTACAAATTTGGAGTAAACCTGGTTTTCGAATCGGATGCTCATGTAGTAAAAACTACCTGGCCGATCAGGCCTTCTAAGGAAGCGGGTTCTGAAGAAGGGTTCATCAGGGATGATCTTAATGGAACTGTATACCTGGGTGAAGGCTGCTGGGGCGCACCCTTAAGACGAAATAATGATAATAAAAGCTGGACCCGAGGTTCAGGAAGTTTTAACCAGTTTAAGTGGGTTTTTGTAGATCAGTATGGATTTGAGGTTCGTACAGTTAAAACTGATGAGGAAGAAAATGTTGATTTCTGTTTGCCTGGTGAACGTTTTTGCATCCCAGATGGCCTGGATCTTTGGAAGCCAGAAACGGGAGAAGTTATTTTCGTCCCCGGCACCTTTGATCTTGCCGGAAACGCCAAATCTGTATTTGTAAGTCACACAGCGGGATCACTTTGTGCCATCGAAGAGGCAACGATGATCCGTGGAAAGGATCTTGATTTTCATTGGAAAATGGGACCAGGAAGTATGCCCTCAAATGGATTCTTCCTCGTCAAGTCAGAAAAACGTCCAGATCACCATACAACAATAGCGCGTGTAGACGGAAACTCAGTTGCGAAAGATTTTAGGATCTCTTTACCATCCGATCATGCAGGACTCAGCTATTCGCTTGTCCATGTTAATCCTGGAAAAGAATCAAGGGTATTTCCTTTTAAAAAAAAGGAGTCATTGTCGCTTTCTTTAGATAAGGATTATTTGATTCCCGATCCCAGTTCAGGCTTTTTGAAAGTCCGATATCAGTTGGACGAACCCAGTGATGTAAATATCAGATTGCTGCAGAAAACAAAAAATGGAAGGGCGCTAATGACTTCTCGATATCAAAATCAAAGAAAGGGGAAATACCTTAAGTCCATCAATATGAATGACTACCCACATGGATCTTATCAT
>JABDJM010000188.1 GCA_013002475.1 Saprospiraceae bacterium
AATAAGGGCTGCTAGACAATAAATGCCAGCCATAAAAGGAACTATCTTCTCTGTTACATTGGCTATTCTTTTAATTCCTCCAATGATTACTATTCCTACAAGGCCAGCCAAGACGATTCCAATAATAGTTTTTATCGCTCCGCCATCGAGTCCAAGAAGGCTTGTTAATTGAACGGTAGCTTGGTTAGATTGAAATGCATTTCCACCCCCTAAAGAGGCACCAACACAAAGCACGGCAAACAGGATTCCAAGTACTTTTCCAAAGCCAGCAAAGCCTCTTTCTTTTAGTCCTTTAGTTAAATAATACATAGGCCCACCATAGACGGTCCCAGTACTATCAACATCTCTATATTTTACACCTAAAGTACACTCCACAAATTTTGAGGACATTCCCAGAAGACCACATATTATCATCCAAAAGGTCGCTCCGGCTCCTCCAACAGCAATTGCAACGGCCACACCTGCGATGTTACCAAGACCTACAGTCCCGGACACCGCAGTTGCCAGAGCTTGAAAATGGCTTACTTCACCATCCTGGCCCTCAACCTTAATGGTGTCAACAATATCCCCATCTACCACACTGACCATTGGTTTTTCTACAGTCTCATGATGGTCAATGTCATCATATTTTCCGCGTACCACATTTATAGCCAAGGGAAACCGGCGAATATTGATAAAGCCAAAATATATGGTAAAAAACAGGGCACCTAGGACTAATAGTAATACCACAATTGGGATACCTAGACCAGGGAATGGAGTCAAAACGAAACCTTCCCACCAATTTGCAATGGGTTCGAATGCTTGATTTATCCGTTCATCAATCCCCATGGATTGGTCCTGTGCAAAGCTAAATAGGGGTATTAGCAAGGCTGAAATAAGGAAGGATATTCTTTTCATATTGGTGTTAAAGTTGGTTCAAAAGCAAGGAAGGTATTCACTTTCTACCATTTGGCAAAAAGCAAACTGTAAAAACCCCTGTTTGCGGTCAGGATTTGTTGCATTTGGAATTAACATCATTTTTTTCCGAAGTTCCTCATTTCCGTTACTATCATCGAATTTTTGAATTTGGGACAGGCATTTCCTTTCTATTAGAAATTCTCCTAAACCATAAGGTCGACATTACTACCTAAGTACAAATTTGGGTAAGTCTGGACCCACAATAATAGTGTGACAATTCAAGGCACCGCCAAAATCACATTATCTCTCCTTTTTTTTCTTCATCGGCAAAATCTCCAATGATTTCATAGGCTTTGGCATGGATTTTATCCATCAAAAGTGACTTAGATATTAAGCATCATTATATGGGAACTAATTCTATATGTGAGGCATTCACAAATCACTTAGAAAAGAAGACATGAGAAAATTAAAGGAAATCAGAAAAGACCAAAAGGTAAAAGTCCTTGATCAAAAACAACAGTCAAAGGTAAAAGGTGGAATAATCATCGATACCAACGATTGGTCCTAATAAAAAAAGCCCATCACAAAGTGATGGGCTTTTTTTTATCCCCAATCTTCCAAAGGCCCTCCCTTTTTAAATAACTCATCCACACTGCTTACCACACTTTTGTCCGTTTCAAGGACCGGTGCATGATGAGGTTTGATCCGAGCATCCAGGATTAGCGGCCCAATACAACCCCAGTGTTTGTTTTCCACGAATGATCCTACTCCTGAAATATCATGAGAGGGATTAATGCGTGTAAATGTTACCCAAATGAAATTATTCAAATGATCCGAAACAAAATCAGGATCATCTACCAAAACTATCCAGGGGAATTGAGTTTTCCAATCCTGAGAATCTATCCAATCAGAAAGAGCCTTGATCTCTGACTTAGTTTTTTGTGGATCAGAGTATGCATCAATTTTTACAGCTATTACTCCGGGAAAGGCCACTTTCAAATTCTGAATCGGTGCTGCATTTTCAATCCTTGGCAATACGGTACCCAGTGTTCTTAGCTTGGGTCCACGACAAGCCATGATGACCTTAGAACCAGAGTTCCATCCGGACCCGGAGTAGTCCAAAGTGTCAATTGTTGTTTTAGTTTGGAAGTGTAAATCCCGTGATAGATCTATTCTTTCTAATACATGCTTTAGGAACCCAGGAATATCCTTGGAATGCAGGTCCTTGTCCCCCGCCTGGTCAGCTATGATCAGGAATTTTGCCAAGGATGTTTGGCCGGATCCCAAAATGTGATTTGCCTGAATGAGAATCTCCTCCGGCACTTCAGGTCGAAAGGGCATGTAC
>JABDJM010000561.1 GCA_013002475.1 Saprospiraceae bacterium
TTTATGCACATAGGCTTGGATACCGGCCGCCCTTAAACTTTCGGTCAGGCGCTGCGCGTTATCCGGATTGTTAAAACGTCCTGCGCAAACAGTGTGCAATTTGGATAGATCAAATTGGACCACCTCCACATCCATATGTCCAAGGTCATTGAGATTCTTTTCCATAGCGTCAGCATTAGCATGGCTGGAATAGGATCCTGCAATAACCATAAACTCAGGACCAGCAGGAGAAGTGTTGGTCCTGGGTAAAGGACTGGAAGGTCTGTTAACTACAGATTTGGGTTTGGGTTCAGCAATCGCAATATTCTTTTCTAGGGGCTGATTACTGACGGATTCTCCCTTTTCAAGGGCTCCGAGTTCTTCTTCAAGAGCGGCAATTTCTGCATCCAGTGCATCCAACTCTTCATCGTATTCTGCAAATTCTTCACTTTGAGGTTCAGCAATTTCGTCAGATGAAGAGGGGTCTTCTACTGAGCTAATTTCTTCGCTCAGCATATTTTGATTTTCGTTAGTCCAGGTTTTGTATTGAGAAATAAACCAGGCAGAGATGAGCACCACGAATAGTGCAAGGATTAGGTACTTGAGTAGTGAGTTCATAGTGTTTTTAAGTGTTTCTGCAATAAAATTATAAAAATATTTAATATGTAAAAAATTTTTACATAAAACATTTTCAAAGAGTTACAGCCTTTCTGATAAAGTAGCCTTGCAAGGTAGTAAACGGGAGGGCCTAGAACTTATTTTTCCACATCATGGATTCGACGGGTCGAATAGTCCGGTCATTGTACTTGGCGTTTTTCTTTTTATTGTAGTAATTCTCGATCTCTCCCTCCACGGTAAAGTAGATCAATTGACCGATCGGCATTCCTTTGTACACCCGTACTGGGTGAACGCATGAGATCTCTAGCGTCCAAGTATTGCAGAATCCTACATCCCCTTTTCCAGCCGTTGCATGGATGTCGATACCCAATCTTCCGACAGAAGATTTGCCCTCTAAAAAGGGAACAGAATTATGGGTTTCAGTGTATTCCTCTGTTACACCCAAGTAAAGAACGCCAGGTTGAATAACAAAGCCCTCCTCGGGAATCTCGAAATGTTCCACCTCATTATGCTTTCGCGCATCAAGGATCTCCCCTTTGTAAGTGGCCAGATGCCTCCCCAGGTGGACATCATATGAATTGGTTCCCAAATGATATCTGTCAAAGGGTTCGATAATGATTTCGCCAGTATCGATTGCCTCCAGGATTTTTTTGTCTGAGAGGATCATTTTATCGTCTTTGGTGATGAAAAAAATCAGCTTTTGAGCTGAGTGGGGCAAAGGTAATTTATCCCCGCTTTTCTTTGGTCATGATATTGGGCACAGTCAGCATGAAATTTTGCTTAATTTTCTCCCATGCCAATGGAGGTTCAACATGTTTTTGCATCAAAGGTGGAATTAGGCCTTTGGCGGATCACGGAATCTGAGCTCTGGTTTTTGGAGCAACTGCTTCTAAGCGCGGAGGAAGACGCCTATATAGCTGCCATGAAAGGGCATAGGCGTCTGGAGTGGTTAGCTGGGCGCTGGGCTTTACATGTTTTAAGTGGGCGTGCAAAAAGGGGAGCTTTGTATAAGGATGAATTCGGAAAGCCCTATCTGGAGAATTCGGTATATGATATTTCCATCTCTCATTCAAGGCAGTATGTGGCTGTCATGGCTGGTCCAAAAAAAGTAGGTGTTGATATTCAGAAGCTGGTGCCCAAGATCAGCAGACTGGCGGCAAAGTATCTCAGGGATATCGAACTTGAAAATCTTAATGAAGATTCTGGCTATGAGGAGATGCATATCTACTGGGGGGCAAAGGAGTGTTTATACAAGGCCTATGGAAGGAGGCAATTAGATTTTAAAAAGAACATTGCCGTGGAACCCTTTGACTACCATCGTGATGGGGATTCTCTTAAAGGCTGGATTAAAAAGGATAATTTTTTTCAGGAATATTGGTTAAAGTATGAAGTGATGGAAAACTTCATGCTCGTGTATGGAATGGAGATTTAATTTTTGAAGGAATTCTTTGATATGAAATTTTGGTGGGGATTTTTGGCGGGTGCATTTCTTGGATCAGTTCTAACGATGTGGTTTGTCAAAGAGAGATTACAGGACAATAGTTCATCCGAACCTCAAGCGACTGCCCAAAATTCGCTTCCGGATGGCTTTGCAGAATTCCTGGTCCGGTTTTCTGCGGACAGCTTATATCAGATGGAACATATTTCCTTTCCACTGAGCGGCTTTCCGGCTTATGCAGATTCCCTTACACTTGCCAGGAAGGACTTCAGATATCTTCCCGATGATTGGGTCCTTCACAAAAGTTTTGACCCAGAAACGGGAACCTTCGTCCAGGAATTTAGCATTGTGAGCGAGGACATGGTCATTGAGAATATTCAGGATCCACAGAGTGGTTTTGGGATGCAGCGCAGATTTGCCCGGCTCCAGGGAGATTGGCATCTGATCTACTATGCCGGAATCAATAAGGTTCGGTGATCAATAGTATTTCCCAGGTATCAGATATTGGGTAACATAATCTCTTACTCCCTCTTCCAGATCCATCCATGACTCAGAATAACCCGCGGAAGCAAGCTTTTCCATTTTAGCTTCTGTAAAATACTGGTAAGTCTCCCTGATATCTTCCGGAGTATCTATGAACTCAATATTTGGGTCTACTCCCATGGCAGAAAAAGTGGCCAAGCCTAGATCATAACAGGGGCGGGCCTTTCCAGTGCCGATATTGAACAAGCCCGAAGGGAAGGAGTCTTGCAAAAAGAATAGGCAGGCTTTTACCACATCCTTTACATAGACAAAATCGCGGCTTTGCTGGCCATCTTCAAAATCTTCCCTATGCGACCGGAAGAGTTTTAATTTTCCTGTGGATTTTATCTGATTGAAAGCATGAAAGATCACCGAAGCCATCCGACCCTTATGGTACTCATTCGGTCCATACACGTTGAAGAATTTTAATCCGGCCCAGGCGGGTGGTGCTTGCTGTTCCTGCCGGGCCCATAAGTCAAAGCTTTGTTTGCTTTGTCCATAAGGGTTTAGCGGAGTCAGGGGATCGATTGCTGATTTGTCATCATACCCATGGTCACCGCCACCATAAGTAGCAGCGCTTGAAGCATATATAAAAGGGATCTTATTTATTGCTGCGAAAGTCCAAAGGGCTTTTGAATAAGCCACATTCAACCTGTCAAAGATTTCTTTGTTTAATTCTGTGGTATCGGTTCTGGCGCCAAGATGAAAAATGAACTTTAGTCGATCTGAGTAGCTATCCAAGTTCTCCAGAAATTCTTCCCTGTCTACTTTTTGAACAAAGGATTTGCCCTCCAAATTTGCCTCCTTGGAAAAAGTCTTGAATTCATCAACCAGGATAAGATCTGAATTCCCTGCTTCATTTAGCCCACTGACCAAACAACTACCAATAAACCCTGCTGCACCAGTTACCAGGATCATGCGTTCAGAGTTTCTGAGATCTCCTCATCCAGGTAGTCTTCAATGGGTGGGCAAATGCAAACAAGATTTCTGTCTCCGTAGGCATTATCGACCCTGCCAACTGCGGGCCAGAATTTATGCCCTGACCTTAAATATTCCACTGGGAATGCAGCCTTACTTCTTGGATAGGGAAGCTCCCATTCGTCAGAGCTCAACTGCTCCAAAGTATGCGGAGAATTGACAAGCACATTATTTTTTGGATCCTGTTCTCCTCGGGCTACCTCATCAATTTCCTTGCGGATGTTAATCATGGCTTCGCAAAAGCGATCCAACTCAACCTTACTTTCGCTTTCTGTCGGCTCTATCATAATTGTACCGGCAACGGGAAAGGATAAGGTTGGAGAGTGAAAACCATAATCAATAAGACGTTTTGCTACATCTTCAGCGCTGATCCCAACTGATTTGAATTGTCGCAGGTCCACGATCAATTCATGGGCCACGCGGTCATTCTCTCCGGTGTAAAGAACAGGGAAGTCCTTTTCAAGTCTTGCCTTGATATAATTTGCATTCAAGATGGCAGCCTCCGTAGAATCGATCATTCCTCTCCGGCCCAGCATTTTTATGTAGGCATAAGAAATAAGCAGGATACTGGCTGATCCCCAGGGAGCCGAGGAGACAGCATGAATTGCCTGGTTACCTCCTGTCCTTACTAATGGGTGTCCGGGCAGGAATGGTGCTAAGCTATCATTCACGCAAATGGGACCCATTCCCGGGCCGCCACCTCCATGAGGGATGGCAAAAGTCTTATGTAAATTCAGATGGCAAACATCGGCATGGATTATTCCAGGACTTGTAAGACCTACTTGAGCATTCATGTTTGCTCCATCCATATATATCTTTCCACCACAGTCATGAATAATGTCGCAGATCTCTTTGATGGCTACCTCAAAGACCCCATGTGTTGAAGGATAAGTAACCATCAATGACGCCAGATTATCCTTATGGAGTTCAGCTTTTTCTTTCAGGTCATCAACGAGGATATTTCCATCTTCATCGCATTTGACAACCACTACTTTCATTCCTGCCATGACAGCAGATGCAGGGTTTGTTCCATGTGCTGAAGAAGGGATAAGCGCAATGTTTCGATGTCCCTCACCGCGACTTTTATGGTATGCACGAATGGTCAATAGTCCGGCATATTCACCTTGAGCTCCAGAGTTTGGTTGAAGAGAACAAGCAGAAAATCCTGTTATTTCGCATAGATAGCTTTCCAACTCTGTAAATACCTTAAGGTAGCCCTGAGCCTGTTGCGGAGGAACAAATGGATGCAGGTCAGCAAATTCAGGCCATGAAACCGGTATCAGTTCACTGGCAGCGTTAAGCTTCATTGTACAGGAGCCCAGTGCGATCATAGAATGTACCAGTGAAAGGTCTTTATTTTCTAATCGCTTTATATACCGCATCATCTCCGTTTCTGTATGATACTTTGTAAAAACCGGATGTATCAGATATTCAGTTTTCCTTGATAGCGATTCTGGAAGCTCATTAAGATTTTCAATTGAAATTCCATTTTGAGAACTTGTTTTTTCAAAGGCTATTTCAAATATGTGGTTAATGCGGTCTAGATCCTCGCCATCTACTGTTTCGTCCAGAGATATCTGAAAGAAGTCGTCCCCATAAAAGAAGTTGGTTTCCTCTTTCTCGGCAACATTACGGATCTTATAAAGCTGCTCTGCACTTGCCTTAAAATGCAGGGTGTCAAAATAATTTTCATGACTGGGGCTAAGTCCAAAAGCACTTAACCTTTTGGCCAGTATCCTGGTATTGGTATGCACATATTCTGCAATGTCCCTTAAGCCCTCAGGTCCGTGGTAAACAGCATACATTCCCGCCATGATAGCCAGAAGAGCCTGCGCTGTACATATGTTAGAGGTCGCTTTCTCTCTTCGAATGTGTTGCTCTCTTGTTTGAAGTGCCATGCGGAGGGCCGTGTTGCCCTGGCTATCCCTAGATACTCCGATTATTCTTCCGGGAATAACACGCTTATGATCTTCATGTGTTGCAAAATAGGCAGCATGTGGGCCACCAAATCCTATGGGGACCCCAAACCTTTGGGTATTACCTACAACTGCATCCGCCCCCCATTCTCCGGGCGCCCGTAGAATGGCCAACGAAAGTAAGTCTGCAGCAACAGTCACATAAGCACCGGATTTTTTTACCTGATTAGCAAATGAGGAATAGTCTTCTACCGATCCACTGGCGGAAGGGTACTGAAGGAGCACTCCAAAATAGCTTTCATCTATGGTAGTGTTTTTCCAACTTCCTATTTCCAATTCGATATCCAAAGGCTCCGCTCTGGTTAAAAGGACCGAAAGAGTTGATGGGAAAATATCCTGATCAACAAAGAATTTTTTAACCGAATCTTTCTTATTCCGTTTGTTCTTTAAAGAATAAAACATGGCCATTGCCTCAGCAGCGGCTGTACCCTCATCTAATAAAGAAGCGTTTGCGATGGGCAAGCCAGTAAGATCAGCGACAACGGTTTGGAAGTTCAAAAGGGCCTCTAGCCTTCCCTGAGAAATT
>JABDJM010000232.1 GCA_013002475.1 Saprospiraceae bacterium
GTATCAAATGCACCATATTCTTCCTGGCAATAATTTTACTTGGTTGTCAGAGCAATGATAAGACCAGCCAGGATAGTCCAGAGTCAGAAAGCTGGGAGAACAGATTCTTTGTATTAGACATGACAAATGGAGATACTGGCTTGAAGGATTTTTCTGATCACTTTTTCACCAATTTCCCTCATAAGGATCCGACCTTAGGAGATGTTGTGTACGATAAATCCAGATGGTTGCACGATGATTTGATCCAGGATAAAGGGGAGGAAGGTCTGCAAGCCTATACAAAATTCAGAGATGAGGAGACAGGCTACGACTCGTATCGGTTCACATCAAAAACATTTTTCAACCTTAATAAGGAAACCTCCAAGATATTATTCGTTTTCAAGGGAAGCTTTCCTTCTGCCAACGGGATGTGGCCTGCCTGGTGGTTAAACGGTAGCAATGAAGCTCCCTGGATCTATAAAGACAGCATTCCGGCGCTTGATGATGAAGCACTGAACCGGCACTCAGGTGTCGGGAATTTCTACGATACACCTAGTTCAGTAAACAGTCCTGATTGGCCTAATTCCGGGGAGATCGACATCATTGAGAACATCAATGGTGATAATCACATTCACAATACGATCCACACCTGTCCGCAAATGTGTGATTCAGAATGGAATAATGATGGGCTAAGAGTGAATTGTGCGAATGCTAAACCTGGCGATGTGAATCCTGGATGCAGTGGTAGCCTTTATGATATTGATGCCGTCGAAGGCACCTTTGCTTGCATTTGGGAGAAAGCCTCTGTGAAGTTTTATTACTGGGGAACCGACGAGGTAGTTAGAGAGGCGGGAGGACCCATGAGTTCCCAACCCGAACCAAAATCCTGGGAAAAAAAATATTTAAAGAACTCCGTTCAGTTATTTGAAACAAATGAAGAATGTGGCCCCTTGCATAACCCATGGCAATGTCGAAACTGCGAAGAAAGTACCAGCTGCACTTTTAGGAATATGAAAATGATCTTCAATACTACCCTATGCGGATCATGGGCTGGAAATACCTTTGATGATACTCCTGAAGCATTTGAAAATTGCCAGCAATTTATTAGAAATGAAGGCAAGGCTGGCATCGACAATCAATTCGCAACAATAGAATACGTCTCAGCCGTAAAACTATAATATGAGAATCTCAATCCGGATCATTTCTCTGTCCCTGCTTTCATCGATTTCTTTTTTCTCCTGCACAGATAAAAACTCTACATCTGCTTCAACTATGAAACCTGCCTTAACGATTGAAAAAATAAAAGAGAATATTGAAGCGGGAGAACTTCTGGAAACACAAAGTCCTTTTGCTCAAAGAGATTTCGATCCTTATTTAGACGGGAAATGGATAGGGAATGCCATTTCTTACGGCTGCTATCGCGAGGGTCAGGCACCAGATGAGATTGGGCCAACTGAGGATCAGATCCTGGAGGATCTGAATATCTTAAAAGACCATTGGAATCTGATCAGAATTTATGGATCTGATGTTGACTCAGAAAGGGTATTAAAAGTGATAAGAGATAAAAAACTCCCATTCAAGGTAATGCTTGGAGTCTGGTTGGAAAACGAAACAAAGCATCCTGAAAGATTACAGGAAAACATTGACCAGGTCCTAAAAGCCATTGAACTGGGAAGGGAATACATGAATATCCTCGCAGCAATCAATGTAGGGAACGAAGCTTTGGTTGACTGGTCCTTTCACAGGATGGAACAACCTAATTTGATAAAGTATCTACGGTACGTAAGGAACAATGTAAGTGTCCCGGTTACAGTTGCTGATGACTACAACTTCTGGAATAAATCACATAGCAAGGAAGTTGCAAACGAAATAGATTTTATCGTGACACATGCCTATGCCCTTTGGAATGGCAGGACCTTAGCGGATGCCATCAGTTGGACAGATTCGATAGTTACTCAGCAACTAAAGAGCATTCATCCGGATAAGGTCATAGCTCTGGGTGAAACAGGTTGGGCGACAACCTACAACCCGGACAAAAAAGGACCAGGAGAGCAGGGAACTTTGATCAAAGGCAAGGTGGGTTTGGAAGCCCAACAAGAATTCATTACTCTACTTAATGATTGGACAAATAAAACCCAGGTAACCACTTTTCTATTTGAAGCCTTTGATGAACCCTGGAAAGGAGGTGGAAGTGATTCCGGTCCAAATGAAGTGGAGAAACATTGGGGTGTCTTTTATGAGAATCGCCAGCCAAAGCCCTCTTTTCAAGGATTTCTAGAGCAAAAAAAGAAGGAAAGTACTACCAGCAACCCTAAATAGGCTTGAAAATAAACCCAGCAAAGAGGCCTTTCCGGTGTTCAGGGTTTTTCAAAGTAATTTCCAGCAGAAGAATAACCACTTTTAATGTCCAAATTAGAACTTTGTATAATACTAAAGGGATATTACTAAAACCAAACTCCAGCCCCTAAAGGTCCGAAGAATTATGCTTCAGACATCTTATCAAATAACAACCACTTTATGGCTAGCGAAAGGTAGGTTACAAAGGCATACCCTCTTTAAATGCTTATTGATTTTCTCTTTAACAT
>JABDJM010000234.1 GCA_013002475.1 Saprospiraceae bacterium
CTCCTCCTTTGAATGTAGTGAATTCAGATACGCAGGCTACTGCCATTCTATATTTTCTAAGCGAAATCGGTTCTCCTGCTTTAAGAGATTCATTCTGAAGACCGAGGTGACTGATGGGACTTTCCCATTCTTCCAAAGGCAACTCATCATTTCCGCAATAAAATGGAGACTCACCAAGCCCGGTGTAATCTGACCTGTTAAAGAGGATCCCAAAATTGGGGTCGCCTTCTGTAACTGGAACAAAGTATTTCAGACCCTCCGCATTTCTAAGACTTGCATGGACTCCATATGGTGAATAGGTTATGGACAATGTTGAAAGCTCGTCAAGGCTTTTTCCACTAAAGGTTCGGATCTCCGGAAACTTCGCTTGTAATTTTGGATGCATGGGTGAATCCTCTTCTAAAAGGAATTCTGCCATTTGATCATGATCGATCGGAAAAGAAAATCTCAGAGCCTGGCTACTCATCGGATCCAAATCATTCATCAATTTGGAATAGTTAATTCTGTACGTGGAGGATGTGGATGCCATGGTTAGGGTTTCCAGTGTCCTGTAGGAAGCCGGGATCTGGTCAATATCCACCTTTGATATTGGTCCCTGTGCCATTCCGGCCATCGAAAGGATCAAACATCCACAAATGATTAGGATCGAACGCATCAATAAATTTTTTGATAATTAAATAGAATGGCTACAAATATAAAACATGGCAGCAGCATATTATGTCAGGAATGTGGCGACATTCAGGAAAGACTAAAAACGAGCGCTCATTTGAACAGAACCCAGATGTACAGTGGAATTTTGGCCCGTCTTCCGGCCATTGTAATTTAAGGTGAGAAGGATATTTTGACTGAGGCTACGGTTCAGGGCCAGCTCCCATAGAAAGTTTTTCCCATCCTTTAGCCCATCCAACATAACGAGCTCTACCGGAGAATTCGCCTCACCGGTAAAATCGACCAGTGCACCTGTGAAATTTAACCGCACTGAGGTCTTAATGCTTTGGTTATAAGTTACTTCAACTTTATACTCCTGATTACTATAAGATTCTGCGCCCAGTTGTTGTCCATTTTCTCCCTCATCATATCCCGCCTTTAATATTACCCGAAGATCTTTGAGAGGCCTGTAGGTGAAATCTGTCAAAAGCATCCAGCTATCCACTTCATAATCCTGCCGGTCAAATAATTGCATATCTCGTTTCTCAGCTTTTAGTGCTCCTTCCAATCCCAATGAGAAGGTCTGATTTAGGTTCCATCTAAACTTTGTAAACCATCGTCCCAATTCTCTTTCATCAAATCCAGTGGTCAATAGGTTTCGGGACCTCCTCGAACTTCGCCCGCCCCGCCAATCAAATTTTGTACCCTTTGGTCGGAAAAAGAGGGTATGCTGATTGGAAAGATTTATGGTCACCAGACTTGAATCCGGTATGTCTGAAAGAAATGGATTTATCTGCGAAACGCTTTCATCTTCTCTGGTTTTTCGGTTGATCTGAATAGTGCTCTGCCAGGAAAGATATTGCAGCCATTTATTTTTTTGATTGGATTTCTTAAAAAGATGACGTGGCTCAAATCTGAGTCGCTGGTTAAACCTGACATTATTGGTTTGAGTAAACTCGTTCGTGATAAGCGAGACCCGAATGATGTTTGCTTGATCACTAAATACTGCTTCCTGGATTTCATCTACCTGCGGAACACCATCACCATTATAATCCGTAGTAGTTGCATCCCAAAAATAAACTCCCTCTCCTGGTTGAACTTCCAGGTATCTGTATTCTATCAAGGGTTCCTGACCTGATCCTAACTCATACACCAGGTTATTTGAAAGGGCACCGCTCCACAAACGGAGACCGTGCTCAATTCTTCCAAGAAAGGAATCTTTGGGATCAAATGTGGAAAGTGATTCATTGGTAATAGTCAGCTTTCTTAATTGTGCCTTCCAACTTAATCGGGAAAAAGATTTCCATAGCCAATTACCACTCAGGTCCACGTTGTCGGAATATGAACTTCGGAACAGATCATTACCAAGGGGAGTATAATCATGCCTTTGTCCATAACCGATCCGGATCTGAAAGGAGTCGCTTTTTGTCCTTTCCACAAATACCTGATAATCATTGAAACCAAAACTGTTTAATTCCAAACTGTCAGCCTGGCTGATTCTTCTATTGTTCCATTCTCTGAGCCCATCAAACCCTAGTGTCCAGTTTCTGTTTGTCCCAAGGTTTTTTCGGATTTTCAAATTTGGTCTTTGGTAGCTTGTGTTTTCAAGGTTACTGCTCGAATTGAGCAGGATCCCCTGTCCTGACAATTGAAAATCATTCCTGTTAATGTTTATAGAAAGCTTTTGTTGAAACCCATCATACAGATCTTTTCTAATCAGAGCTGAACTTGTGTAACCGATCTTGCCCAGGCCTTTCTTCTCCAGGTAAATGTTTGCGGAAGGCAGATGTTCCTGTGTGGGGGCATTAAAAGTAGAGTCTGAAAAGGAGCCCAGGTTGTTCCTGGTTAAATTCCAATTCCTGTTAAACTCCGCATCCCTGTAAGGTTTTAAAAATCGAAAGTCTTCACCCACCCATTCATAGGACAGCTGTGTTCCGAAGGTGAGAGTAGAATCCTTTGCTCCTATTTCTTTTTCAAATAACAGATCCGTCCGATTGGCCATACCCAGATTATCTGCATTATCCAGGGTAGAAAAACGGTTAAGATCTGACCTGCTTAAGGAGATCTCGTTCCGGAGTGAGAGGTTCTTTGAGATTTGGTATTCGCCTCCTAGAGCCATGATCTGAACCTGGTTTGGTGCAATAAGTTTTTTGACCGGGAGATATTGACCCTGCCTTACACAGGTGCCGGGGTCAGGGTCCACAAAAACATAAACTCTGCCATTGGCAGCATTTCCCTCATCAAGGATATAATCCCCATTTCCAAAACCCACATCCAGGAAGGAGGCGCTATACTTTGCAGAATCTGGGTCTACGGTATAGACAAGTTTACCTACCAAACCCTGACAAGGAATGAGGGTGTCAACCTGCTTATAGGCAACCTGAAATTCGTTGAAACTTTCAATGGTATCTGTTCCGGAAACAAATGCCTGATCAATATTGTCTCCAGCTAACCTGAGTGTCGCAATTTCCAGACTGTCCAGATCCTGGATCGAACCGGAGTTCTTAGCATCTTGCTCGGAATAAAAGTTGAAATAGATTTTACCTTTTTCTTGTTCAAATTCTGCGTTACCGGTAAAAATCGACCTCAGATAGTTCTGATCAGAATACTCAAACTCCACGATGATCCTTAAGTCTTTCGTGACCAAGCGATTTTGGCTAAAAGTGATTTCTGCTCTGTTATAATC
>JABDJM010000263.1 GCA_013002475.1 Saprospiraceae bacterium
TCCCTGCTTGGATTTAAAGTGAAACTAAATATTCTGTCGGTACCTCTCTTTGCTCTGGCAGTCCCGATGTTGTTTTCTAACAGGGGAAAACTTCGATACTGGGCTGAGTTCTTGATTGGCTTTGCAATATTGTTTTTAGGCTTAAGCTTTCTAAAGGAGGCTGTCCCTGATTTGAGGGGCAACACAGATGCCCTAGAATTCCTTAGCGGTTTTGCCGGCGGTGGTTTTCTTTCCAGGGTGTTCTTTGTGATGGTTGGAGCTTTGGTAACCATAATCGTCCAGTCATCCAGTGCAGCGATGGCAATCACTTTGACCATGTGCGCTCAGGGTTGGCTGCCTTTTGAAGTTGCAGCAGCTATGATCCTGGGTGAAAACATAGGTACCACGATCACAGCAGAGCTTGCCTCACTAGTAGGGAACGTAAGTGCTAAGCGCTCAGCCCGAATTCACTCAATGTTCAATATTATTGGCGTTGTCTGGATGTTAATCCTTATGCCCTACTTCCTACCCTTTCTTTCTAGCGTGGTGCAAAACCTCTTTGGCATATCAGACCCATTTACCAATCCGGATGACATGCCCATTGGTCTTTCCGCCTTTCATACCGCCTTTAATTTGACAAATGTAATACTGCTGATAGGGTTCGTACCCTGGTTAGTCAAGGGGGCTATTTACTCAGTAAAATCAAAAGGTAAAAAGGATGAGAAATTCCGTTTGAGATTTATAAGCACAGAAAGGAGAACTCCGGAACTGGCTACGGTAGAGCTTCAAAAGGAGACAGCCCATTTTGGAGAAGTCACCTCGCAAATGAATGACTTTACCAGAGAACTGATTAACGCGGTTGAATCTAAACCGCAGCAAAAAATGCTGAAGAAGATCAAAAAATATGAGGGGATCACGGACAAGATGGAGATTGAGATAACCGAATACATCACTAACCTTGCAGGAAGTGAAATTACTCCTACAACAAGTCTACGTCTCCGAAGTATATTGAACATTTGCAACGATCTTGAACGTATTGGTGACATCTACTTCCAGATATCCAAAAACCTCGAAAGAAAGATCGAGGAAAGATTATACTTCACTCCTGATCAACGAAATGGTCTGAACGAAATGTTGGATTTCCTGGATGACGCATTTACCGAGATGAACCGCAATTTGGCGCTTCCATCTTATAATCAAGCGTCCATTGACCGTGCTAATGAGCTTGCAAAGCAAATTAAAAAGCATAGAGAAACATTGGTAAAGAGTCATCTCACAAGACTTGGAGATGAAGACTATAATGTAGGAGCGGCCATGATCTACAATACCATATTCTCAAGTATGGGTAGAGTTGGTGCCCATATAATAAACGTTTCAGAATCCATTATCGGAGAAATCTGATACGTGATCTTAACCGGATCTACCTAGAAGCCGTATTTCAAATGGAAAAGAATCACCTCAAGGAAATATTCCAATATTTTTTTCGGCTTGGATTCATTGCCTTTGGGGGACCTGCTGCCCATGTTGCACTCATGGAAGAGGACCTGGTTAAGCGAAAGAAATGGCTAACCACAGAGGAGTTTCTCGATTACATGGGAGCCACGAATTTGATTCCGGGCCCCAACTCTACTGAGATGACCATGCACTGCGGTTACCATCGTGGTGGACCTGCCGGCCTTTTTGTTGCGGGTGCAAGTTTCATTTTTCCAGCAGTCTTACTAACACTGATCGTTGCGATTTTCTTTGAGAAGTTTTCCGACATCGCATGGGTCGTTCCGATCATAGACAGCATAAAGGCAGCCGTCCTTTCATTTATTGCTGCAGCTATTTTAAAACTCGGGCGAAAGGCGGTCAAGAATTATTTCCTGGCGATCGTTGGGGTTCTTGTTTTGGTTGCCAGCTTTCTTGGTGTCAATGAAATTCTTTGCATCCTGCTAGCCGGTGTTCTTGCTATGATCATCAAGTTCGCTAGTTCACCCAAGCAATTTAATAGTGTGATCCCGCTTTTCTTCTTAATGGCGGTCCCCTACTCTCACCTGAAGCTTTTCCTGATCTTCCTGAAGGTGGGGGCAGTGCTGTTTGGAAGTGGTTATGTCCTTTTTGCCTACCTGGATGGCGAGCTAATTCAAAATCTAGAATGGCTTACGCATTCGGATCTGGTGGAAGCTATTGCGATTGGTCAGGTAACGCCTGGACCAGTCCTCTCGACCTCCACCTTCATCGGCTATAAACTTGGGGGTGTATCTGGGGCACTCTGGGCCACCTTGGGAATTTTTCTTCCCTCCTTTTTGTATGTCTGGCTGCTGAATCCCCTGATCCCCAAGATGCGCCAAAACAAATTATTGTCTTCCTTCCATGGAGCTGTGAATGTAGCAGCGGTAGCGGTAATGCTTGTAGTAACCTTTCAAATGGCACAAAGCATATTGATCGACTGGAAAACCATTCTGGTGTGTGGCCTGAGCTTTTTTGTGTATTTCTATTTCAAGGGCATCAACACGCTCTGGATCATTCTGGGAGGTGCGGCTATGGGATTTGCCATGAGCTATATCTAGGCATTGTCCAGCAATCATTTCTCCCCTTCCCGCACTCCTCTTTCCCCTACCATAGGTAGGCAGGCCTAAAGAGGATGTCCCCCCGCATTAAATAGAGGGAGGCGTTCCCCTTTAGGGGGTTAGGGGGTGAGTGCCGGATAAAAAACAATCAACAATAAACAATTAACAATTAACAATCAACAATCTAAAAAAGCCCGGCACTGCTTGCGCAGCCCGGGCCTTTGCTATCGGTTTTGGTAATTACTTATTATTATCGTCTACTTCTTCAAATTCAACATCAGTAACATCTTCGGTATCATCACCGCCCTGGCTTTCACCTGCGGATGATTCGGCCGTTTGGCCATTCTCGCCCCCTTCCTGACCAGCCTTGTACATGTCCTGGCTGGCAGCCTGCCATGCCTGGTTGAGTACCTCCATATGCTGATCGATGGCAGCAAGATCCTGAGCTTCATGAGCTTTTTTAAGCTCCGCAACCGCTTTTTCGATTGCGTCTTTTTTCTCGGCAGGAATCTTTTCACCGAATTCTTTCAGTTGTTTCTCTGATTGGAAGATCAAGCTATCAGCAGAATTTATCTTATCCACTTTCTCTTTTGCCTGCTTGTCTGTTTCTGCATTAGCTTCTGCTTCTGCTTTCATCTTTTCGATCTCCTCTTTGCTCAGACCTGTGCTTGCTTCGATACGGATAGATTGCTCCTTGCCGGTACCTTTATCTTTTGCAGAAACATTCAACATCCCGTTGGCATCCATGTCGAAGGTTACCTCAATTTGAGGCATACCCCTCGGTGCAGGTGGGATATCGCTTAGAATAAATTTACCTACGGTCCTGTTATCATTTGCCATGGATCGCTCTCCCTGCAAAATGTGGATCTCTACTGAAGGTTGATTATCGGCAGCAGTTGAATATACCTTTGACTTTTTAGTTGGGATGGCCGAATTAGAATCGATCACTTTATCAAACACACCTCCCATGGTTTCAATACCCATACTCAAAGGCGTTACATCCAAAAGGACTACATCCTGGACATCTCCAGAAAGGACTCCTCCCTGAATGGAAGCTCCTACTGCAACTACCTCATCAGGGTTTACCCCTTTGTTAGGTTTCTTTCCAAAAAACTCTTCAACCGCTTGCTGAATCCTTGGGATTCTGGTAGATCCACCAACAAGGATTACCTCGTCGATCTCGCTCTTATTCAAGCCGGCATCTTTCAGGGCCTCCTGACATGGTTTTAGAGTTCTGCTAACCAGGTCGTCAGCAAGCTGCTCAAACTTTGGACGGCTTAGTTTCAAAACAAGGTGTTTAGGAACTCCGTCTTTGGCTGTGACATAAGGAAGATTAATCTCTGTCTCCGTTGAGGAAGAAAGTTCAATCTTTGCTTTTTCCGCAGCATCCTTCAATCTTTGCAAAGCCATTGGATCTTTTCTTAGATCCATTCCTTCCTGCTCTTTAAATGAATCTGCCATCCAATCTATGATCACCTGGTCAAAATCATCTCCTCCCAGGTGAGTGTCTCCATTGGTTGATTTCACTTCAAAAACTCCATCTCCCATTTCAAGGATGGAAATATCAAAGGTTCCACCTCCAAGGTCAAATACGGCAATCGTCTGATCCTGATTAGTTTTATCAAGTCCATAAGCAAGAGCTGCAGCTGTAGGCTCATTGATGATCCTTCTTACTGTTAAACCAGCAACCTCTCCGGCTTCCTTTGTGGCTTGCCTTTGAGAATCATTGAAGTAAGCAGGCACTGTTACTACAGCTTCTGTCACTTCCTGCCCAAGAAAGTCCTCGGCAGTTTTTTTCATTTTTTGGAGGATCATTGCAGAGATCTCCTGGGGAGAATATTTTCTCCCATCTATCTCAACCCTGGCTGTGTCATTTTCACCCTTTACTACTGTATAGGGAACCCTTCCGGCTTCAACAGTCACTTCTGAGTAGCGAGATCCCATAAATCGTTTTATGGAGCTTATCGTCCTTGTGGGATTTGTGATTGCCTGACGTTTTGCAGGATCACCAATTTTACGGTCACCATTATCCATAAAGGCGACTACAGAAGGAGTAGTTCTTTTTCCTTCATCATTTGGTATAACAACCGGTTCATTCCCCTCCATCACAGCGACACAGGAGTTGGTTGTTCCCAGATCTATTCCAATTATTTTACCCATTACTTATTCTTTTTTCTTTGGTTATAAGTGTCTACAAGACCTAACCATCAATAGACATGCCATGCGGCAAAAAGCTGACAATCGAGCCTTTCCATGGTAAAATTTGCAGTAAAACCAGGATTTTGACTGCCAAAATGGCAAAATGGCAGCTATTGGAAGTTCAATGGAACCACAAGTGGATACTCTTCGAGGAATTCCCGGGTATTGGAAGAAATAGTGTAGGACTTTTGAACAGTCTCCACCTTAGAGGAAAAGATGCCCCTGCCTAAACTGAGATTGGAATAGGTTGGAATAATTTGGGCACTGGTGATCCCTGTGTTAACCTGACCGATAGTGATGTAATCGAATAAAGCTTCCCCAACCCCTTTAATTTCAACATCAAAGTTCTTAAATCTTCGGATCTCATTGGTTGACTCTGAAATATTATCAACCAGGGCCTGGTAAAAAGCAAGACCATCTCCTTCATATTTACGAGTAGAACTAGAAAGGTCCGGAGTATATCCTTTGGCAACCTGCCAAATAAAAGAGCGGTCTACAAAAGGTTCACTCCCAACTTTTTCTTCGTAATGGATCGTGAGGTTGATATCAAAAGCATATGAAAGATCTGCCGGATCATTCCAGCGAAGTGTATAGGTTGATTCAGGAGCCCAGCCGTAATTGAAGTTTTGGGAGGGAGCAGTTATCGTGAAGTCTCCCAACACCTTTGCTGTAGCTGTTACATCCTCGTCTAATTCTCCGGTACTTAGGACCAAAGTAAGCTCATCCCCAGATTGGAATTTCTGGCTAGAGGGAAGCTTTAGTTTGTACAAATAGTTAGGCGTATTTGAAAAAATCCCTTCCTCCCGAACATAGCCTTCCAGATTCCCGTCTACCCGATCCAATGTATAGGTGGCAGTTTGACTCCCTGTTCTTTGGATCTGAACTGAAAGGTCATCATAATACAAATTGGTAGGGTCTTGAGCCAGTTGAAGCGGGTCAGTAGTCTGATCGACAAAGGCCTTCTCGACCCGGATATAGTGTGCCGTATCATTTCTGTCGATCAGTCCATAAACAACCGGAATAGGTTCTGCCCCAGGTGCTACAAGATCGAATTCATTTTCACAGGAAGATAAACCTGCAGCCAATATCAGTACAAGGAGAAATAGATTTCGAAAATTCATTGCCCAAAAGTATATCTTTTCCACCATTCGGATGCTGCCTGAACAATAAATGACATTGAGTTTTGTCAGTTCTTTTCCCCTATTTCCAGTACAGAAGGAGGATTTAGGCCCCTGAGAGGATTTCCATATCTTGGCGGCCAATTCGAATACCAACTAATACGTAGTTATGTCAATCAGCAAAGAGGTAAAAAGGATCACCACGCATACTCTGCAGGCTATGAAAGCCAAAGGAGAGAAGATCAGTATGTTGACAGCCTACGATTTCTCCATGGCAAGAATAATCGATGCAGCTGGCATTGACGTTATTTTAGTTGGAGACTCAGCCTCCAATGTGATGGCTGGGCATGAGACTACTCTTCCTATCACGCTGGACCAAATGATCTATCATGCAGCTTCTGTTATCAGAGCGATCAAAAAATGTCTGGTTGTTGTGGACCTTCCATTTGGGTCTTATCAGGGAAACTCTCGACAGGCTTTGGACTCAGCGATTCGGATCATGAAAGAAGCCGGTGCGCATGCAGTGAAACTGGAAGGTGGCGAAGAAGTGGCTGAATCTATAAAAAGGGTTTTGTCTGCAGGGGTCCCTGTTATGGGTCATCTTGGGCTAACTCCCCAATCAATTTACAAATTTGGCACCTACACCGTGAGGGCAAAAGAGGAGGATGAGGCCGCTCAATTACTTAGCGACGTCAAACTTTTAGAGGAGATAGGATGTTTTGCCATCGTACTTGAAAAGATTCCCGCAGAATTGGCTAAAAAGGCCGCCGAATCCGTTTCAATTCCGATTATCGGAATTGGTGCAGGTCCGCAGGTCGATGGCCAGGTGCTTGTCACTCACGATTTGCTGGGAATCACCAAGGATTTTCAACCCAGGTTTTTACGACGCTACCTGGAACTGTATAATGATATGAAAGGTGCTGTTGAGAAATACATAAATGATGTAAAGACCAGGGACTTCCCTAACGAAAAGGAGCAATATTAAGATGTGGCGAAAAATTGGGATCGTTATATTGTTGCTCGCCTGTATTGGCGGTTATACAGGATGGGTTTATTACAGTGGAATTTACGATCCCATCGTTCCCAAAGATCTTGAGGAAGAGATCCTGACGATTCCGGAGGGTACTAGTTTTAAAGGCCTTATGGATCTCATGCACAGCCAGGGCCAGTTGATCGACACTTCTGATTTTTCCTGGTTGGCCAGCAAAATGAACTACAAAAAAGACCCCGTTCGGACGGGGCGTTTCAAGCTCAAGGCTGGTATGAGCAATATTGAGCTGATCCGTCACCTTCGTGCAGGCCCGCAGTCAACTGTCAGAGTAGTTTTGCACAATGAAAGGTTCCTCACAGATATTGCCGGAAAGATCGCTCCAAGCTTAGCATTGGATTCTGCTCAATATGCCACAGCCTTTGCGGACACGGCATTGATCTCCTCACTTGGATATACTCCCGAAAACTTCATCAGCCTTTTCATTCCTAATAGCTATGATTTTTATTGGAGCAGTAGTCCGGAAGCTTTTTTGAAGCGGATGAAAAAGGAGAATGATAAATTTTGGTCTGAAAAAAAGAGAGAAAATAAAGCTGCTGATCTTGGCCTTAGCAAAGAAGAAGTCTACACCTTGGCATCCATTATCCAAAGAGAAACAAATGCTCCTCAGGAGCTGCCAACGATCGCTGGATTATACTTGAATCGGCTGAATAGAGGGATGCTTCTTCAAGCTGATCCGACAGTAGTTTTTGCAACTGGAAATTTTGATCTAAGACGTGTCCTTCGGAAACACACCAAGATCGATTCCCCATACAACACTTATCGAAATAAAGGCTTACCTCCAGGCCCCATCAGCATGACTACCATCGCCAGCATCGATGGCGTCCTGAATGCGGATGAACATGATTACATTTTCTTTTGCGCCAAACCGGATAACTCCGGTCTTCATGCGTTTGCAAAAACATTAAAGGAACATAACAGAAATGCAAGCCGATTTCATTCCTGGCTGAATAAGCGGGGGATCCGCTAATCAAAGATTGTCTTTCGAAGGAAATATTATTGGATCTCCGGATTATCGCTTTTGACCATTTTCAACTGCATACCTTTTTTGTTCCGGGGAGTATTGCCCATCCAGATCAGAATGGAAGAATCATCAACCCCTACTCCATGCAGTTTGTATTGATCTGCCACACCTAGTTCGGGTGCATCAAAAAATAGGTCCAGTAAAAGAGTTTCTCCATCGTACTCATACATTCCCTGATTGGTCTCTTTTTCATAAACCCCTGTGGCAAAGGTTTGATCTCCTCTTAAGGTGAACCATCTCCCTTCATAGGGCTTTCGGTCCTCACTTTTTGACATACCAGCGGTAACCTGGCACTCCCAGGTCCCGATTAAAGGAGCTAAAACTGATGCCGGAACTACCCGGGCTTCTTTTTTTGCTCCTTGGTTGGAAGTGGTGACTACACCAGATTGAGTGGAAACAGGCCCGGCGTTGTCCTTACAAGCAGAAAGGACAAGCGCAACAAGAAGAGAAAATGTAACTAAGTGTCTCATCGTTAAAATTTTACAGCCCGTAAATTACAAATTAATAATACTCCGTGCTTGGGGAAGAAGCATTGGAATTGATAAGGCTTCATGTACTTTTACAAGGTGAAAAAGACCTTTCATGACCTGGAATCTGTAGTTAAATCCTTCCTCAAGGAAAATACTACCCTTGAAGCGGGGGATACCCTTCTTTGCGCTGTAAGTGGTGGGAAGGATTCCATGGCCTTATGTCATCTCCTGAAAAAATTGAAGTATTCCATCGGAGTGGCTCACGTGAATTATCAATTAAGAGGAGAAGAATCTGACCAGGATGCTCTTTTGGTGAAAAATTATTGTCAGTCGGAGGGCCTACCCTATTTTGAACTCAGGGTTGATGCCTATATGGAGGCAAGTAATCGAAAAACAGGAATACAAGAAACCGCCAGGGATATTCGCTATTCCTGGTTCGAGGAATTAGCGGCTGAAAAGGGATATCAATTTGTTGCTACTGCCCATCACTTGCAGGATAGCCTGGAGACTTTCTTGATCAATCTTAGCCGCGGATCAGGGCTGAAGGGCCTCGCCGGGATCCCACACCAAAGGGACAATATAATTCGCCCATTTTCTCAGGTTCAACCATATCAAATTCAGACCTACATTGATCGTCACCAAATCCCTTATCGGGAGGATTCTTCAAATGAGTCGGTAGATTATACCCGCAATAAGATCCGGTTAGAAATCCTTCCCCTGCTGCAAGAGCTCCCTGGGAATTTTCTGGACAGTTATGCAAGGAGTCAATCTATTCTTAAGAACCATCTTCATCTTTGGGAAAACCTCAGAGAGGAAAAAAGGGAAGATTACCTGAAACGGGAGGGAAGCAAAATCAACCTGGATCTTTCCTTTTTGGAGCAAAATCCATCTGGTGGACTTTACCTTTTTCAGGAACTATATGAACTTGGTTTCACAGCTACTCAGGTCAAGAATGTCTCTCAGGCCTCGGAGGGAAGTATTTTTGAATCCAATGATTGGGAAGCAACTATAAATCAAGGCCAGGTAGTCCTCCAAGGGAAATCTTCAATTCCTGAAGAAATGGAATTTTTCATCCGGGAAGACCATGGTGTTTTGAACCTGAAGAATGGAACCTTAAGCTGGGAGTATTTTAATGATCCCTCGATCGACATTTCTCCGGATGCTGCCCAGGCTTTTCTGGATTACTCAAAACTTCAATTTCCATTATTCTTGCGGAGGTGGCAGCACGGTGACCGCTTCAAGCCCTTTGGTTTAGGAGGCCACGAAAAGAAGTTATCCGATTTCTTTGCTGACCAAAAATTCAGCTCTTTTGAAAAAAGGGAAACCTGGATCTTATGTAGTGGTGAGGAGATCTGTTGGGTTGTAGGAAACCGAATTGCCGAGCCCTTCAGGATTTCAGAAAAAACCGACGGTGTATTGAAGCTTCACTGGAAAATTCTTACTTAAATCTTTTCCAATCCCCATCCTGATCTAGGATAATATGAGCAGTTGTAAACCCTGCTTTCCTGACAGAAGGTAAAATTGCCTGGGCCTCTCCAAGAGAATCAAATTCCGCCAATAGCATGATCGTCATCTGTCCTCGTTTTACGCGCTCAACACTACCCCACTGAGTTACTTTTTCAGGTTTGAAATAGGAGGTGTTCTTATAAGTCGCCAAACGGATCTTGTATTTGTGTGGGGAAGGCACCTCCGCATTGTTAACCGGAGTTGCTTCAATGGGAGCCGCCTTGGGCGGCGGCGGTTCAACAGGAGCTGTAACCGGAGCTGGCTTCTCAACGACAACAGGTTTTTCAGGTGCAGGTTTGGGAGAAGCTGCCACGGGTCCTGTCTTCTGCACAATAAAACATTTCTCAAAGCCAGCGGCTTTGGCTCTGGCAAGTGCCTTGCCGGCAGCTTCCCTATTGGCAAAATTTCCTAGCCGGACTTTTGTATAAACGCCTTCGGC
>JABDJM010000567.1 GCA_013002475.1 Saprospiraceae bacterium
CGGACACAATGAATTTGAATAATTTGTAGAAATGGGGCTGAAGAAGGTAAGACTAACCTGAACTACGGAATCACAGCCACTTTGAGCGGTCAAAGTTTCTGAGCCAGTGGGGTTTGACTCATTGTATAGGGTCCCGTTTATTAGCTCTGACTCACCCGGACAAAATGTTGGATCATAGGTGAGCTCAATTTGTCCAACAAAAGTTAGAGTGATGTTGACCGTTGAATCACAACCATTCTGTGAGGTAAAGATTTCGCTACCTGTGGGATTGCCTTCATCATAAATGGTCCCATTGATCGTTTCGGACGATCCCGAACAAAGCTCGTTTGAATAATTTGTGCTTATCGGAGAATGGAAAGAAAGAGAAACATTTACAGTTGAATCGCATCCATTTGATGCCACCAGGATTTCAGTTCCAATTGGATTTGAAGCATTGTAAAGAGTGCCGTTTATGGTTTCGGCCTCGCCCGGGCAAAGGGTTGGGGAATAATTGGTTGAAATGTCAGAGAAGAAACTCAAACTAATAGTAACTGTCGAATCACATCCATTTAGATCAGTTAGGATCTCTGTACCTGTGGGGCTGGCTTCATTGTATGTAGTACCATTAATTATTTCTTCTTCCCCTGGACAAAGTGTAGGAGTGTAGGAACTTCCATTTGCCGGGAAAAAAGCCAGGGAAATATTGACCGTTGAATCGCAGCCATTTTGATCGGTTAGGATTTCAGTCCCGACCGGATTGGATGCATTGTATAAAGTGCCATTGATCGTTTGTTCCTCTCCTGCACATAAGGTTGGAGAATAACTGGATCCATTTGCTGGAAAAAATGACAATGAAACTTGTATGGTTGAGTCACAACCATTTTGATCAGTCAGGATTTCTGTGCCAATAGGATTGCCCGCATTATAAACGGTTCCATTTATCAATTCACTCCCTCCATCACATAAGGTGGGACTATAGTTAACAAGGGTTTCAGTCAGAAAGGTCAGAGAAATATTTACAATGGAATCACAACCAAACTGAGAAGCTCCCTCAAGGATTTCCTGACCAGTTTCATTACCCTGATAATAGTCATTGCCGTTTAGCATCAGGGTATCGCTTTCACACAGAGGTCCCGAGAAGCTTCCCACAGCCGGGGAGTGAAAACTCAGAAATATCTGAACTACCGAATCACAACCCGATTGGCTGGCATTGTCTAGGATCTCTATCCCAATGGGATTTAGGAAATAGTAGGGGTTTCCATTTACAAAAGCGGTATCTCCATTACAAAGGGTCGGACTATAATTCCCTGAAGGAAGAGGATTGTATGTGATGTTGACATTGACCACGCTATCGCAACCAGGCCCGATGGCATCTTCAAATGTTTCTATGCCTGAGGGATTCCCCTGAGAATATACAGTCCCGTTTATTGTTACGGTTTCTCCCGGACAATAAGTAGGGTTGAAGTTGGTCATAGGTGGAGGGACAAAAGTGAGATCAACTACTACGATGGAGTCACATCCATATTGATTTGGTATGGGTAGGGTTTCGGTGCCGGAGGGATTTGATTCATTGTATAGAGTGCCATTTACCGTGACGAATTGACCTGTGCAAAGACTATCATTCATATTGTTGGTCGTTGCACCGCATACAACGTTTAGAATGGTTGGTCGGCAATAAAGCGTCAGTAAAGGGGCTCCGGGATTGGTTACTTCACAAGTGTATTTTCCAGCATCCGGATAATCTATTGGACCTATGGTTAATTGATTTACATTCAGAGGCGCACCAAAGGGAAGCCCATCTTTGAACCATTGATAGGAATTATCCTGTATGGTGTCATCAAAATCAAGATCAAAGGTGTAATAGGTTCCTGTTGCCACAGTCACCTGGGTGGAGTCGCAGACGGAATCCTGGGGTTGATAGTAAGTCCCAACTGCAGCTGTCAGGTTTGGCAGGATATCATCAAAGGTCAGGCGGTTATTATAAAACCGAAATTTGTTGTCTTGCATATTTGGGACCCCTGAAAAATCCGGAAGACTGTCTATCCAATTATTGAAAAGCTCAAAACGCTGCAGGTTGGAGATGGTAGCCATGGAAGCGGGTACCGTTCCTTCAATGAAGTTATTATCCATGAAGATGGTTTGGAGCTTCTGCAGATCCCCCATCTCATCGGGCAAGGAACCACTGATCTGATTGTCATCAATGAAAAGGATTTCCAGATTCGAAAGCAATCCGATCTGGGAGGGCACAGTTCCAAAAATAATATTGTTGTCTAATTGAAGGATTCTTAATTCCTGGAATAGGCCAATATCCGGTGGAAGCGGGCCCCAGAGGAAATTTGAACTCAGGATTATCTCGCGAACGAAGCCATTCGCATCCAGGGTAATACCAAACCAGGAACAAACAGGATCATTCAGATTCCAGGTGCTGGCCCAACCCGGACCGTTCAATGAACTATGGAGAGCGACCAATGCTAGGGAATCAATTATCTGAGCGGAAGGACCACATGGCGGGGGTGGTGAGAATAGGTCTTGCTTATCCAGGGCAGGGCCCTGCAGAGAAAGCACAAAAAAGGTGACTACAAATGTCGTATATACGAATACGATATTCTTCATGGGATTACTGAATCGAAATGGAGACGACTCTAATATGGTTTTGGATGCATGGGAGATTTCCCCCTAGAGAATTTCCCTACTTTTCTGTGCAATCAGGTCCACCAAAGATAACCCCTTTTTACCTCGGACACCAGTGCCAAAAGCAGGCAAATCATACCCCCATAAGGGTAGTTTTTGATGTGAAATGGTAAATATCGAGTCGATTAAATTCCAGGGCTGAAAGAGAAGTTTTCCAACTCATGGATGACCTCATCATTATCGTCGGTTAGGCTAAGGATCAGATTATTGTATTTGTCCTCTTCGACCATTTTCTTCAACAGAGAAAAAATGGGATAATCCTTTGTCCAATATTTCTTTCCAAGGAAGACCATCGGGCTAGAAATTTCTTCCGTCAGATAATGGTTTTGAGTAGCATCCTGAAAAATTTCCTGGATCGTACCTGCGCTTCCCGGGGAAAACACGACACCTCCTTTTGCTATGGCCAAAAGACCATCCTCCCGAAGGCTATTAGCAAAATATTTCGCGATATGCGATGCAAATGGGGTAGGAGGTTCATGACCATACAACCAGGTTGGGATTCCCAGGCTTTTGATATTACTTTTTGAGGGAAACCGTTCGATCACTTCAAATGCGGTACTTAGCCAAAGTGTGTCTTTATAGGAGGGGGCTTTTGCCAAGATCTTAAATGACTTGTCCCAGACATCCCTGGGTTGGCCGGTAAGCCACACACCCAGGTGGGTGGCTTCCATGGCCCCGGGGCCTCCCCCGGACACCATCATATATCCCTTCTCGCTCAAATGTGAAGAAAGGTGTGTGATTTGTCTGTACATAGGATCAGTACGAAGCATGCTGTGACCACCCATAATACCCACAATCTTTTTTTCGGGAACATCGTGCAAAAACTCATGAAGCGCATCGCTAATACCATGGTCATGCAATCGACGTGCTAAGGAGACCCGGAGGTTAGCCGGTTCTTTTCCAAACTTGGTGAAATGCTGATAAATTTTGTGGTCAGGACTTTCTTTGTAGGATTTCGGATTTCGAGCATCAAAACCCTGGTACAGATCTCCCCGGTGATATAGTCGGTTTGGATGAGTAGTAAAAGGCATTTTGAAAGAGGGAAAAACAAAATTTCTCAGGCAGATCTTTTCTAACATTTCTCCATCCAGGACACATCCCAGAAAAAGACAATCATGGACGTTTGACTTTAAAATTTCTTCTTTAAAAGGTAATAGATTCAGGCCCTGAAATCCGATATCTGAAATTTCTACGTTTTCTGCCAGAAGCTTTCGGAGGCCTTCATTCGAATGGATCTCTTTCATTGCTGTGAAAGATATGGCAATTAATGACAATGGTGGACAATTAAAACCTCATCCCTGACTGAATTTAGCCTCCTGATTATATCTTTAAGAAAAATATTCAGATGAAAACGCTTAGTCTCTGCATTTCTCTTCTCTTGTTTGGAACTCTTAGCGCACAACTTGTGGATCTTGAAACTTATACCACAGGATTGGATGATCCAATTGGCATTACCCATGCCGGAGATGAACGCTTGTTTATCAACGAACGGGATGGGGTCATCCGGATTATAGACGGGAATGGAGATTTAGTAGCAGGTCCTTTTTTGGACATCGATTCCAGAGTTATTGCAACCGGTGGCTTTAGCGAACAAGGACTCCTTGGATTGGAATTTCATCCGGACTACAAGGAAAATGGATATTTCTTCGTCCATTACACAGCCAACAACGGAGACAGCCAGATCAGTCGGTTTTCTGTAAGCGAGGGAGATGAAAACGTGGCCGACCCAAACTCAGAGTTAAAAATGTTGACGATTGATCAACCCTTTGGTAATCATAATGGTGGAGACTTGAAGTTTGGCCCTGATGGATATTTGTACATCGGAATGGGAGATGGTGGCTCAGCTAACGACCCGGGGAACAGATCCCAAAATCCTGGTTTGTTACTTGGAAAAATGTTGCGGATCGATGTGGATGATATCAGCGAACAGATTCCATATAATATCCCACCCACAAATCCCTTTGTCGATTTCCAGGATACACTGGATGAGATCTGGGCAATTGGCTTAAGAAATCCCTGGAGGTATAGTTTTGACCGCGTGACCGGTGACTTGTACATTGGAGATGTTGGACAGAACAAATGGGCGGAAGTAGATTTTGAGGAAGCTGGATCGGGTGGAGGAAAAAACTATGGCTGGAGATGCTATGAAGCAAATGAATTTGCGGTAGCTGGTGGTTGTCTCGACATGACAGCCTATGATTTTCCAATTTGGGATTATGGACATGGAAATTCAGGTGGCCCATGCTCTATTACCGGGGGTTTCGTGTATCGGGGATGTCAATATCCAACCCTTTATGGAAAATACATCTATGGCGACTTTTGTGATGGAACCATTTGGGCGCTGCATCATGATGGAAGTGAATGGGTGAATGAGGACACAAATAATAACATTAACGGAGCCTGGGCCAGTTTCGGCGAAGGCGCCGATGGGACCTTATATGTTTGTCACCTTCAGAATGGACAAGTTTACAAGATCACCAATTCGGTGACTAACTCAGGTCCTATGATTGTCGGGGCTGGCGGTGACATTCTCACCTACGAGGATGGAGACCTTGGGCCCTACACAGGGCAACAATGGTATCAGGATGGAGAACCTATTGAAGGAGCGACAAACTCCACTTATCAGGTTATTGAACAGGGAGATTATCACCTTGAAGTTTTTACAACCTTGGGTTGCTCACTCTTTTCTGAGCCCTTGATGGTAACTCCAACTTCCGTTTCAGAAACTATTATTTCTGGAATGAATATTTTTCCAAATCCTTTCTCGGATTTCATTCAGATGAGTTTAGACGATGCCCATGATACTTTTCAGAGCCTTAAGATCTTTGATGCCAGGGGCCAATTGGTTTTAACCTCATCCATCGAGGGAAAGAAGTCCTATCGAATAGAGGTAGCTGATTTGCCTGGCGGAGTCTATTTTTTAGATATAGAAACTAAGCAAGGCAAAGTGAAAAAAAGGATGGTCAAGAACTAGGGCTTGCTCTTGGAGAGAGACTATTACCCGTTTTTCATTTGAGCAATTTGTTTTGCGATCGATTCAGCTTCTTCGATCATTACCGCGTACTTCTTGAGATCACCAGATCTTTGGACAGACATGGCTTCTTCCATTCTTCGGGCATATTCCCTCTCAAGCTTTTTGACAGGATCCTTTTTAAATAGTCCAAACATTTTTTTTTATAGGAAACACCTGACAATCAATCCGGTTTATTTGTTTAGGCTTTTCTTTTTCCTAAATTCCAAAATAATAACCGATCATGAAATATCTACTTCTGATCATATTGTTCCTTGGCGGGATTGGAGGCTGGGCTATCCAGAAGTCCAAAGCTTATAAGTTTTTATTTTTTAAGCCAACAAATACGGCTGCGGTAATAGATGGAAAATACCCTTTGATGATTTTTCTCCACGGTGCCGGCGAGCGTGGAAATGATCTTGAAAGGGTTAAAAAACATGGACCCCCCAAGCTGGTGGAAAAGAATAAGGATTTTGAATTTTATTTGATCTCACCACAATGTCCGGAAAAAGAAAGGTGGGACCCCAGGCGTGTAAGAGCCCTGATCAAAAAAACGGTTAAGAAGCATCCGATCGATAAGAGCAGAATCTACCTTACAGGATTAAGCATGGGAGGCTTTGGTACCTGGTCGACTTCGATCGAATACCCGGATTTATTTGCCGCAATTGTGCCTATTTGCGGAGGCCAAAAAGAAGATGCTCAGCATGTGGATCTTATCAGCCATATTCCCGTTTGGGCCTTTCATGGAGAAAAGGATAAGATCGTTCCTGAAGAAAATACGGCAACGATTATTGAAGCATTAAAAAAAGTAAATGATCAGGTGACCTATACTATGTACCCGGGTGTTTACCATGACTCCTGGACACAAACTTATAACAACTCCGAATTGTATTCATGGCTTCTTAGCCACCGGAAAAAATAATCAATGGTATGATAGAGATCGATCCAAAATTTAAAGGTGTGTTACTTGAAGCTCTTCAAGAGTCGATGTACAAGTTATCCTTGGACCTTTCAAAAATGAAGGGAGAACCTCTTACTTCCAATAGGCGGGAACTTTCCAAGAAGCAGGCTCTCTTGGAAGAACTTCAACACATTATTACAGTGGGGGAGTAAACCCTTCTTAGATCACCTTTAACAGACGAAGGTCTGCGCGCAGCTTCGCCGGGCTTTCAAATTGTACTGCCCGGAGCCCGCATTTGCGGGCGGCCACTATATTGCGTAATGAATCATCAATGAAAAGGGTGTTTTCCCCCTTCAAGCCAAATCTCTCTAGCGTTAATTCATAAATCCGCGGGTCTGGCTTCTTCATATTTTCTTCTCCCGAAACAAGAATGCCTTCAAACCAACCCAAGAAATTGAATTGGTCCCGGGCATGGGGAAATGTCTGGGCAGACCAGTTTGTTAGGGCATAAACCGGATAGCCTAATTCTTCTTTTAATTTCTTAAGGATCTCGACAGTTTCCCGGATACTTCCGTTCAGCATTTCAGGCCATCTGTAATAATAGGCCTGGATGTATTTTTGATAGTCAGGGAATTTGCTGGCTAGAATGTCGATCGCTTCTTCGAACGGTCTTCCAGC
Organism: Saprospiraceae bacterium; assembly: GCA_013002475.1. Lineage (GTDB taxonomy): Bacteria > Bacteroidota > Bacteroidia > Chitinophagales > Saprospiraceae > JABDJM01. The sequence continues at coordinate 7,260 of JABDJM010000567.1, forward strand.
ATCCTGCATTTCATTCCAATCACTGGTTGCGACCTCTTTTAGGAAGTATTCCATCTCGTCCACGTCCTTGAACATCTTGCGAAAAAGATGCCTTGGATTCCAATCGATAAGGACACCCCCAAGATCAAAAAGTATAGTCTTGATTTCTGGTAGTTCTTTGCTCATTATACTTCTTTAAGTTTCCACTTTCCTTTTCGAAAAATAAGAATGGCAATTAAGGCTAAAACACTTTCGCTGAGGGCTATGGCTATGTATACACCTTCGGGGCCGATATTCCAATGCAAAGCTAATAGATAGGCTAAAGGAATTTCCAACATCCAAAAACAAAAGAGGTTCATCCAGGTGGGTGTCTTTGTATCGCCGGCACCATTGAATGCCTGGCTTATGACCATACCATAGGCAAAGAATACATAACCCACACTGATGATCCTAAGGCAATCTACCCCGGCTTTCAAGACCAATGGATCGGAGGTAAAAATGCCGATAAGGCTTTTCGCAAAGACAAAATAAATGATAGAGACAGTGAGAAGGAAATACATATTGTACCGGGCGGTCAACCAGACACTTAGTTCTGCCCGTCTAGGTTTTTTGGCACCAAGATTCTGACCTACCAGGGTAGCTGCCGCATTGCTTAGGCCCCAGCTGGGAAGGATGGTGAATACAAGGATTCGAATCGCAAAGGTGTAGCCAGCTGTTACCTCGTTTCCAAATTCGCTGATAATGCGCATAAGAAATATCCAGCTAGCTGAGGCGATTATGAATTGTAAAGCCCCGCTCCAGGCAATGTCCAGAAGCCTTTTGATCAATTCCCAGTCCCAGGCCAAGTAAGCCTTTTTTAGTTTGATAATAGACTGCTTTCCAAAGAGCATCCATAGTTGATATAATACGCCTATGCCCCTACCTATAGAAGTGGCAATGGCGGCTCCTTCTGCTCCCATGGCCGGGATTG
>JABDJM010000340.1 GCA_013002475.1 Saprospiraceae bacterium
CTGAGTACGAGAATCGAAGACGGGCTAAGAAGAAAAAAGGTAAAAGAAAGAAAGGCTTGGTCAAGCCATTATATACCAGTCAGGATATTCCTCCAGTAATGGAGCTATTTGAAACGATAGGGTACCAAAAATGGCTGCATATTACGGATGGGGTAAGAGCGCAATTCAGGGATGCCGGCCATATACTTGGTTCCGGATCAGTTACTTTAGAAATCATTGAAGGGGACAAAAAGACCATGTTCGGTTTTACCGGAGATGTAGGTCGCCCTAACAGGCCGATCCTCCGGGACCCTAAGGCCATGCCTGAGGTCGATTATCTGATATGTGAGTCAACGTATGGTAATCGGGATCATATAGAAAAGCCCGCTGAGGAAGAGCGGTTTCTAAATATCATCAATCAGACCTGCGTGGAACAAAGTGGGAAGTTGATCATACCCGCTTTTTCGGTCGGACGTACTCAGGAGATTGTCTACATGCTGGACCGTTTGGAAAATGAAGGCCGATTACCACACATTCCTGTGTTTGTTGATAGTCCCCTTGCCGTAAATGCCACCACTGTTTTTGGATCTCATCCAGAGTGTTATGACAATGACTTGCATGAGTACATGTTGATCGATGACAATCCCTTTGGGTTTACCAATCTAACCTATGTGCGGAATGTGGATGTTTCTAAAAGCCTGAATACCTTCACAGAACCTTGCATTATCATCAGCTCTGCAGGTATGATGAATGCCGGCAGGATACGTCACCACTTATTTAACAATATTGACAACCCGCAAAACACACTCCTTATAGTTGGATATTGTGCTCCTCATACGACTGGGGGAATTTTGCGAAAAGGGACAGAGGCGATAAAATTGTTTGGAGAGTGGAAAATGGTCAAGGCTAAGATCGAGATCATGGATTCCTTTTCTGCACATGCTGACAGACATGAGTTGATCGAATATCTGGACAATCAAAAGGGGAAAGTGAAAACCATCTTTTTGGTGCACGGAGAATTTGAAGCTCAGCAGGATTTTAAAATGCTCCTCGACAAAAATGGCTTTGAAAATGTCGCTATCCCGGACCTGGGACAAACTGTTGAGTTGGAGTGACCCTACCGCACATCATGCAGAACAGTCAGCTGACCTTTGTAAGCTTTGGCTAAATTTTCCTCGGTAAAGGTTTCTTCGGTGGAGCCGAAGGCGATCAAGCGCTGGTTAAGCAAGATCACAGAATCAAAATATTCCCGAACGGTAGAAAGATCATGATGGACAACTAAGAGAGTCTTTCCTTCATTGGCTAATTGTTTTAATAGCTCAATGATCCTTTCTTCCGTGGTCATATCAACTCCAACAAAAGGTTCGTCCAAAAGAAAAATATCAGCCTCCTGCGCTAAAGCGCGCGCAAGAAATACGCGCTGTTGCTGCCCCCCGGACAGGGCGCCGATCTGCCGGTTGGCAAACTCTGCAATGCCCAGATCCTTCATCGCCTCCTCAGCAATCTTCATGTCGACCGCCCCAACCCGCGAAAATGGTTCAAGGTGTGGGTATCGACCCATGGTAACCACATCTTTTACTGTTGCCGGAAAGTTCCAATCCACGTCGTTTTTTTGTGGCACGTAGGCTACTCGTTTTTGCTGCACATCAACAGGATGTCCATGCACGAGTACCCGGCCGGCATCCGGCTCCAACAATCCCAGGATGGCTTTGAACAGAGTACTCTTTCCAGCTCCATTCGGCCCAACTACACCATAGACCTTTCCTGGTTCCATCTCCATATAGATGTTAGAAAGAACAACCTTTTGATCATAGCTTACAGAGATACCCTGTACGGAAATCGCAGCCTTGTCGTCTCCCCCTTCTGGAGGGGTGGCAAGAGCCGTTTTGCGAAGACGCAAGTACATAAGTAAAAAACCGAGAAGGAAAAGCAGGCCAAGAATCGCAAAAAGGAAGGGGCGGTATTTTTCTCCCTCTTTTGCACCATGACTGTGGGTGAAAGTTTCCTCGCCTCTAACTTCACTCAGGCCTCGCACGATTTCCATAGTGTTATGGCGGATCATATCCAGGTATGAATCCGCACCACTTTCTTCATCTCCAATAGAGTCTGCAAAGAGCTCCCCACCGATGACAATATTATTGTCCATAGCAATGCTATTGATCTGCTTTGGATTAATGGTACTCTCCACGAATATTGCCGGGACACCTGTTTCACGAATGACCCGGTTTAGATTAATGATGTCAGAAGTTTGAACCTCTGCATCTGTGGAGGTTCCCAGGATAGATTCAAGCTGCAGTCCGTATGCCTTGCCATAGTATTGAAAGGCATCATGGGAGGTTATCAACACCCGTTGAAGCTCGGGTATCTTTTGAATCTCTTCTATTGTTTGTGCGTGAGTTTCTTCGATCTCTTTCCGGTATGCCAGATAGTTTTTCTCAAAGGTTTCTTTTAGGTCGGGGCGAAGTTGGACAAGAGATTGAAAGATGTTTTCAATATAGATCAAGCCGTTGCTTAGATCCATCCATGCATGGGGATCAGTGGCATTGGCGTAATCAAGACTGGCGATCGGGTCGACACCCCTAGTTACTGTTACCACATTGGCTTTGGTCCCTGAAGTCTCAATCAGTTCATTGATCCAACCCTCGAAGGTTAGACCGTTCTTTAAGATCAGCTTGGCCTTATATATAAGAGTAGCATCAGCTGGAGTAGGTTCATACAAATGGGGATCACCACCAATGGGTACAATGCAATCTACCTTTAGGGCATCTCCGGCGATAACCTGGGCCATATCAGAGATCATAGAGGCTGTTGCCACAACTCCATCCTGACCATTTGAAATGGATATCTGAGTGATCAGAAAACAAAGAAGGATTATCCTTTTCATTAGATCAAAGGTAAATATTTTTAGGCAAGACTAACTTTTTAAGTATTAGCGGCAGGGGCCTCTACATTTTTATGGAATGTTTTTGAGGTGAGATTGGAAAGACCATTTTTTATGAGACTTTATACTTGCCTACCGGACTGATGACTCCGCTAGTCGTGTAAGACTCGTCAAAGTAGGCAGGTTCTCGGCGAATGTCCCTATGTTCACCCAAACCCTTTTTTAAATGAAATATGAAGTTGACCAGATAAATGACCTTATCGAAAACCGCAGGGCGATCTTTCCCAAGCAGTTCACTGAAGAGCCCATAGCGTCTGAAGTGCTGACTCAATTGCTTGAGAATGCTAATTGGGCCCCTACCCACCGTCGAACGGAACCCTGGCGATTTGTAGTGGTTCGGGGCGAGGCAAGGGCTAGAATGGGCGATATCCTGGCAGATCTTTACCTCAAGAATACCCCAACGGAGAAGTATTCTGAGAGAAAACACTTGAAAAAGGCCTCCAATCCCCGACGATCTGCCGCAATAATTGCGATTTGTATGAAAAGACATGAAGAACTGTTACCGGAATGGGAAGAGATCGCAGCGACCGCCTGCGCAGTTCAAAACCTATGGCTGACGGCGACAGCCTATGGCCTTGGAGGCTATTGGAGTAGTCCCTCAGTGATAAAATCTCAAGAGATCAGGGCCTTTTTGGAGCTTCCTGAAGACCAGATTTGTTTGGGCTTTTTCTATCTGGGAAAATACAGTAGCGAGCACCCAAAGGGGCAAAGAAATTCCATTGCTGAAAAGGTTAGGTGGCTGAATGATTAGGCTTTTAGCGGAGCCCTTGTTTGTCTTGTCCAAACGCTAAAATTCCTGTAGCTTTGCGCGCTGAAATCGAGCTTCGGGAATATTTCCCTTCTAATTTCAAATCAAAGCGAATAATGAATCAGACGATTATTTATGCGGCTCCAATTCTAGGTGTAGTCGCCCTCTTGTTTACATTTTGGAAATCAGCCTGGGTTTCCAAACAAGAAGTGGGAACCGAGAAGATGGCCCGTATTGCAAAAAATATTGCTGATGGTGCCATGGCCTTTCTGAAAGCAGAATACAAAGTGCTTTCGATTTTTGTCATAGCAGTAGCAGCCCTTATGGCCTGGAGTGGTACCACAGAAGGGTCTTCACCTCTTGTCGCTCTTTCTTTTGTCCTGGGTGCTATCTGTAGTGCTCTGGCAGGATTTCTTGGTATGCGTGTAGCCACTAAGGCGAATGTCAGAACTACCAATGCTGCCAGAACGGGACTAGGCAAAGCACTTGAAGTGGCTTTCGCTGGAGGTGCTGTTATGGGACTTGGAGTTGTTGGTCTGGGTGTGTTGGGACTTGGAACTCTGTTCCTTGTTTATTCCAATATGTTCGGTGTTGAAAGCCAAACTGCAGTAACAAAGGTGATATCGGTTCTTACAGGATTTTCCTTTGGAGCATCTTCCATTGCCTTGTTTGCACGTGTTGGTGGCGGGATATATACAAAGGCGGCAGATGTTGGAGCTGACTTGGTAGGAAAAGTCGAAGCGGGGATCCCTGAGGATCATCCACTAAACCCGGCAACCATTGCAGACAATGTAGGAGACAACGTTGGGGATGTAGCAGGAATGGGGGCAGACCTTTTTGAATCCTATGTTGGATCTATAATCGGTACAATGGTATTAGGAGCTGTGTTTATTGGAGATGCCACCGTTAACGGCGGGGCCTGGTCTGATAATTTTAATGGCTTATCAGCAGTCATGCTTCCTCTGGTACTAGCATCTGTTGGAATTGTTACTTCAATTATAGGAACATTCTTCGTTCGTGTTAAAGAAGGGGGAGACCCACAAAAAGCCCTGAACACAGGAGAATTTTTGTCAGCTGCGATCATGTTGGCTGCGACCTACTTCATCGTACAATGGATGCTTCCCAATGGCTGGACTTTCGGAGGAATTACTTATTCTTCAACGGGTGTTTTCTGGGC
>JABDJM010000349.1 GCA_013002475.1 Saprospiraceae bacterium
GAGCAAAAGAAATACGTAGGCATTGATCAGCGTCGACATAAAGCTGGTGACGTCACTGCGCAATTGACGCTGCTTGCTATAGTAGGGTAGACCCAGATAGGCAATGGTTTTATAATTCCTGTTTATAAGCGGAACATAGGATGCCTTATAAGCAAGTTGGCCTACTTTTTCCGGATCCTGAATAAATTCAGATAGCCGGTTGCTGGATAAGGCCCTGAAGGCCATAGCGGGCATGATGGGATAGATCACGCCTTTGTTAAATATATCCCCCTCAGAAGATGATATCAGTTTCCCCTCCAGGTTATAAAGGTTAACATCCATCCGGTGGATCTTTGAAAGGGGATGGACTAATTGTCGGAGTTCCTCCAGCGAATCACCTTTACTGGTCATCATCTCAATTTCATGGATCGCATCCGTAAGAACTGACTTAGTTTTTCTTTCTAACCGTTGTTCATGATAATCCTCTGAACTGGTCCTGAAAAACCAAACCGTTACCATACCAATTATTACAAAGGAAGCCACGATTAAGGCGATGATGCTTAACTGGATCCGGTTAGCCAAAGAGGAGTTCTCATTTTGCCGGAAATTGGGGCCTTCTGGCAAAATGGGAAAGAAGGTATTAAGCCCGGAAAACAATAGGGCTATTAGCATTAGCAAACCAAAAATGTAGGAGAAAAGGGAGATCCACTCCATGATGGATTCACGATCCCTTCCCATTAGAACAACCGTTCCGTTGGGAGCATGGTACAGGAAGTCTGAGCGACTTTGATCCAAAAATTCCTGTGAAGAACCAGGAGCCGGTAGATCTTCCACCGTTAATAGCGGACCATAGGCCTTGCCTTCAAAATCAATTCTTTTTTTATTCCGGTAGACAGCATAATCGTAGTGATCCAGGTGATCCAGATTTTTGAATTGCTTGTCAACTAACAATTCAGTGTACACCTTAGAGGCCTCCCGCTTATGCCTTTCAAACTCTAAAAATATTTGAAGTGGATTCCCGCGGATCGGGACCACAATTTTTACCAGATACTTATTGTTTCCAACATCTGCATTTACATAAGAAAGATCTCTTTTTTCAGAGTTCAGGTTTGTAGATAACCACCTGTCCAGTTGTTGGTACGAGCGTTCAGGGTCTGCTAAAACCGGTTGATTGTACTTATTAAAGGCATGTACTTTAAACCGGTAATTGTAGAACAGGTAATTGTCATCTGTATAATACTGCTCTATTTGTCTTTCCAGCTTCTGCTTATCGATCTTAAAAGGAAAAGGCTTACCTACTTCACTTTGAATAAATGGATCAGATATTACTTTGTTTCGAATCGTCTCGAAGGAGTTTTCCGCCAGGGTATCCCTAAGGTCAGAAAGCTGAATGGCATATTGTAATCGGACAAACCGATCTTTGTAAGCATTGTATTTGAAGAGGAGGATGGATGAAAAACCTGCCAATGCCACCAGCCAAACTACTCCCCACTTAAAGGTTTCTTTTCGGTGATCTACAAAAAGGTCAAAAAGAAAAACATATGCCAGTGGGATCAGGATCATGAAGAATGGAGAGAACAGCAGATCAAAGGCATATGACAAAGGCCACATGACACTTAGCACTCCCAGCAGTACTGCCATTCTTGTTTGCCAGTCCAGTCCAAGGCTTTTAATAGTCTGCATGATGCCATAACTAAAAAGGAACAAGGCTACCAATAGCAAAATGACACCGATGATACTTAATAAGCTATACCGATCAAGATTGAAGACATTTGAGAAATCGTAGGAAATATTAGTTTGGATCACCAGAGTCTTAAACACAAAGGTGATGAAGAGAACTGCAAAGGTTATGGCCCCGTAATTCAAAAGGGTAAGCGAAAGCCTTTCTCGGTTACTCAAATGTTCGTAGTCTCGTTTTCCGCCATACCGATGAAAAAAGTACATGATCCAGAGCAGGAGAAAAATATTTATGAGCAGGTCTCCCAGAGACTTACTTAAGATCGTTTCAAAGGTGGGAGCGAAAAGGGGGTATTCGGCAAAATTCCCTGTCAGATCGATCAGCAAAGTAAAGATCCGAAGTCCGAACACTCCTGCCAAAAAGAAGATCCCGGATTTTAATTCTCCAAAATTCCTTCCGATCCTGATTGCTTGCCTGTGGATGAAAACACAGATAAGTAAAAAACCCAGACTTAATAACCAGCCCTGCAGCAAAAGTTGTAAACGATGGATCACCGGACCATCCGAGGAAAGGTAAAAGAGCGGGTCTTCTGATTTTCCATAAACCGGAGTATCAGTAGAATTCAGCCCAACTTGAATATTTTGGGGGATATCTTCTCCTGCTTCAAAAATTGGACGTAAGTAGGAGCTGTTTAATTTGTAATCATATTTTATGGGAAGGAGCGCATGCAGTGTATAGTTCCCACCCTGATGAGGAT
>JABDJM010000377.1 GCA_013002475.1 Saprospiraceae bacterium
ATACAGTTTATAATACCTTTGGAATATGAAACACTTACTACCCTTATTATTTTTTTCACTGTTCTTTTTTTCTTGCCAGCCTAAAGAAACGCAGGTGGCCGATGCTAAACCTGAGGTCCCGGTAAGAGAACCCGGAGAAGCAATATATCCTCCCATTTCCCTTGATGAAATGCAGGCTCTGGCTCAGAATACAACTCTGGTAGATTACATTTTTTACAATAAGGATTTTAGCATGAGTCTGGATAACCAGGGAGCCATTTTTAATGCACTCAAGCAAATTTCTTCGCAGGCGGCACCGATCCGCGAATCTTGTAAGCCTACTGGAAGAGTCATGTTCCAGGGAAACGGAGAGATCATGAAGGAAGCTGATTTCTATTTTGAGGAACCCTGCTATTATTTCATCTTTATCGAAGATGACAAGCCCGTCAAAGCAAATCTGATGACTAAAGAGGGAGTTGGATTTTTTAATAAAATACTTAGTGGCGCAACAACCAGACCCATCCAATAAGACCTCCAGTCTCCTTGGTATTATTGATCTTGGGACAAACACATTTCACCTATTAATTGCTTCTTATTCGGGAACTGATTGGGAGGAGGTATATCGTATCCGCAAGTTTGTTGAACTAGGTGAAATGGGTGTTGAAACCTTAGGCGTTGCCCCCCTTCAACGAGCAATGACAGCACTGAAAGAATTCAGTGAGATCCTGGATGCTCATACAGTTACAAAAGTAAAAGCCTTTGGCACCGCTGCCCTTAGAACTGCTTCAAACGGTCCTGATTTCGTCCAGAAAGTTGCAAAGGAATTAAACATTGAGGTCGACCTGATCGATGGGCAGGAGGAGGCACGATTGATCTTTGAAGGGGCGATGCAAGCTGTCCCCAATCATAAAGGCCCATCCATGATCATGGATATCGGTGGAGGCTCTGTTGAATTTATATTAGTATTGAACAAATCCATAATCTGGTCACAAAGTTTCCCGGTAGGTGTGGCTGTAATGTTTCAAAAATTTCTTCGATCAGACCCTATCTCCAGGGAGGAAGTCAGAGCTATCCAGGCTTTTCTTGAGCAACAGCTTAAGCCTATGATCCAAAAACTATCTGAATATCCATGTACCATCCTGATCGGGGCAAGCGGCACTTTTGATGTCATGGAGAACATCATGCCCGGGAGAGTGCTTTCAAATCATGCCATAGCCTTGCAGGTTTCTGATTTCCCTCCTCTTTATCTCAAATTGTTGAAATCCACTTTAGATCAAAGAAAGAACTGGAAAGGCATTCCACCCCATCGAGCAAAGCTGATCATGTCGGCCATGGTCCTCATTGAGTTTGTCCTTGGAAAATCTCCTTTTGAGGAAATCTGGGTTTCACATTATGCAATGAAAGAGGGCATGATTGCGGATTTCCTGAAAAAAAGTTAGACTTGCCTAACAAATTTTATCTTTGCACTTGTTATGTGGGAAACCCTGGTACAGGCTTTAGAACAAGATTGGGCTATCCGTGCGCTGATAGCCTCTTCCCTTGTGGGCATTATGTGTGGTGCTTTGGGAGCATTCATCGTTCTTAGGAATATGGCTTTGATCGGAGATGCTCTGGCACATGCAATACTTCCCGGAGTTGTCCTGGCTTTCATTATTGTAGGGTATACCACCCTTGGCTTTTTCACCGGAGCGGTTCTGGCCGGTTTGCTAACTGCGGCGGGAATTACCTGGATCCAACAAAACGTTGGGACTAAAAATGATGCGGCGATCGGGATCGTTTTTACCGCTATGTTCTCCATTGGGGTGGTAGGTATTAGCTGGATCTCCAAGGAAGAAGGTGTTCACCTGGATTTAAAGGATTTCCTCTTCGGAAATGTATTGGGAGTTTACAATCAGGATCTGGTCTTGACAGCTGCCATAACCTTATATGTTATACTCAGCCTGATCGTTTTTTACAGGTACCTTTTTGTTTCAACCTTCCAATCTGTAGTGGCAGAGACCATGGGGATCAGTGTTAACATGGTTCACTATTTTTTGATGTTGTTACTATCATTTGCCGTTGTCGCTTCCCTGCAAACTGTGGGAGTAATTCAGGTGGTTGCCATGTTGATCACTCCCTCCTCCACTGCCCTATTACTCTCAAACCGGTTACGTACCTGTGTGATCCTTTCCGGATTTTTAGGCTTATTTGCTGCAGTGGTTGGCCTCATTCTGGCAATCATGTTTTCCACTACGCCAGGCCCGATGATGGCCATAGTCGCAACAGCTGTCTATTTATTGGCCGTCATGTTTGCCCCCGAAAAGGGAATGATATTCAGATATTTTGCCAACAGAAATCAGGCAAGGAAAATACAACTTGAAGACATCATTAAACAAACCTGGAACCTTAGTCAAATAGGCACAGTCACTCTAAAAAACCTGGGGGAAAAGTTGGGGATGGAACAAAGAAAGTTGGAATCACATCTGAGGGGATTATCAAAAAGGAATTTAATTTCTCTGGAAAGCAGTATCCTCCAACTCACAGAGCAGGGTACGCAGGAAGCAGAGCGTCTTGTTAGAGCACACAGACTCTGGGAGACCTATCTGGTAGAGAAAGTAGGTCTGTCAGAAGAGCAGATACACGAGGAAGCAGAAAAATATGAGCATCTGATGAGTGAGGACATGATCAGCAAAGTAGATAAAGCCTTAGGCTTTCCCAGCAAGGATCCCCATGGCTCTCCTATTCCATTAAAAGCCGGCGCCCCAATCCATCCACTAATTGACATGCAGATTGGCCAATCGGCCCGAATAGACGATCTCCAGATCGATAAAAACATACAGGCAGAACTTTGGAAGCTTGGCATTCTCCCTGATCAGATCTTTGTTCTGAAGGACATTACAACTTCAAAATTGAGACTATTGATCGGCAATCAGGAAATAGAGTTGCCCAAGAGAATGGCAGCAAGAATTAGTGTGGAAAAACTTAAAACCTGATTATTCCTCTGAGTCTGAGGAGGGATTTCCCATTTGATTATCCTTTTCCAATCGGTCAAACAGATCCCTTAGCCGATACATTTCATCAAGGGTATCATCCAAATACATCTGAAAGCTTGGCATCCTTCTTACATGTTTCCGGATCCTATGATACAAACTGGATTGCAAGCGACGATGGCTTCCCTCCAGCAAGGAGATCACACTTTGTTTATCAAGGACATTATAGACACTTAGGTATATCTTTGCCAGGCCCATATCCGGTGACATTTTTACATCGGTAACCGTCACAAGGGCTTCATGGCCAAATACATAAGACCCCTCTTCGCGCAAAACCGAGGCAAAGTGGCGTTTTACTACTTGCGCAACCTGCCTTTGTCTTTTTGTTTCCATGGAATTACATTGAGAGATAAGAACAGATAATAATTCTAAATGGTTCCTAATTCAAAGGTACACTTCTTTGCCTATAATGTCAGCCAGCCAAAACCAAATGAGTTGTATTTTTGGGCCGATTCAAGTCTTCATCATTGGGTTATCTGGATACGCCAATAGAATTTCTGAAAGGAGTGGGACCTCAAAAGGGGGAGCTGCTGAATAAGGAATTGAATATATTTTCTTTTGGAGACTTACTATGGTCTTTCCCCTTCCGCTATATTGACAAAACTCAGATCCATCCCATCTCCAGCCTGAACCCTGAAGAAGGATATTTCCAAATAAAGGGCATTCTTAGTTCACTACAAGTTTTGGGTAGTCCCAGGAAAAAAAGGATGGTCGGACGTCTGAAAGATGATTCAGGATCGGTTGAGTTAATCTGGTTCAAAGGAGTCCATTTCCTACAACGAACCCTTCAACCTGGCCAAACCTATATCGCTTACGGAAAACCCTCCGAATTTCGAGGAAAGGTAAATATTGCGCATCCTGAAATGGAGCTATTTATCCCTGGAAAGGGAAAGGAAAGATCGGCACTGGCACCCGTTTATTCTTCAACTGAAAAACTCAACACCAGGGGCTTGGATGCTAAAGCCCGCAGAAGACTTATAGAGACCCTTCTGGCAAATCTGCCCACGCACGTGATCACCGAAAATCTTCCGGATTACCTCCTGGAAAGGACAAAGTTAATAGGGAGGTTCAAAGCCTTGACCAAGATTCATTTCCCGAAAAGTGATAAGGAATTAACAGAGGCTAGAAACAGGTTAAAGTTTGAAGAACTTTTCTTTTTGCAGCTTCGATTATTAGAACAAAAAGTGGATCGGCAGAAACAAATCAAAGGATTGAAATTTGACACGGTCGGTACTTTTTTCAATCAGTTTTATCATAAAAAATTACAATTTGAACTGACTGATGCCCAAAAACGGGTTATCAAAGAGATTCGCACAGACCTGGGATACGGCATCCAAATGAATAGGCTATTGCAGGGTGATGTTGGAAGTGGAAAAACTGTTGTAGCTCTGATGTGCATGCTCATTTCTTTGGACAATGGGTACCAGGCTGTGATGATGGCACCCACCGAGATCCTGGCAACGCAGCATTATAATTCTTTAAGAGAAATGGTTGCTGGCCTGGGATTAAAGATTGCCTTCCTGAGCGGCAATGTGAAAGGTAAAAAGCGAAAGGAGCTTTTAAAATTCCTTGAACAGGGAGACATCGATATTTTGGTAGGTACTCATGCCATAATCGAGGATCCGGTGGTTTTCAAAAATCTCGGATTGGCCATTACCGATGAGCAACATCGCTTTGGAGTCAAACAAAGAGCCAAGCTGTGGGCAAAAGGAAAAGATATTCCACCACATATCCTGGTCATGACTGCAACACCTATACCCAGGACCTTAGCCATGACCCTTTACGGAGATCTGGATATTAGTGTCATTGATGAGCTCCCCCCAGGCCGAAAAGAAATTATCACAAAGCATTGGTACGAATCGTCTCGCCTCAAACTTTTCGGGTTTCTAAAAAAAGAAATAGCAAAAGGAAGGCAGGTGTATGTGGTATATCCCCTGATCGAAGAATCTGAAAAATTAGACTTGGCCAATTTGTATCAGGGTTATGAAGCCATGCAAAGGGATTTTCCGCCGGATCAATATCAAATGAGCATCGTCCATGGACGGATGAAAGCTGCGGATAAGGAATTCGAGATGCAGCGATTTCTTAAGGGAGAAACCCAAATCATGGTTGCCACTACTGTTATTGAGGTGGGTGTGAATGTTCCCAATGCTACCGTAATGGTAATTGAAAATGCCGAGCGGTTTGGCCTGAGCCAGTTACACCAATTGAGAGGTCGGGTAGGACGTGGAGGTGATCAATCTTACTGCCTTCTGATGACCGGGTTTAAGTTGTCAGAAGACTCCAAAGTCAGGCTAGCGACCATGGTTCGGACCAATAATGGCTTTGAGATCTCTGAGGTCGACCTGAAACTTCGGGGCCAGGGAAGTTTTGAAGGTACCCAGCAGTCCGGAGTACCAGAGCTGCATATTTCAGACCTGAGAAG
>JABDJM010000416.1 GCA_013002475.1 Saprospiraceae bacterium
GGTATGATCTTCCGCATTTGCGAAGCCATGGGAGTTCGGGAACTGATATTCACCGGGGTAACTCAGGAAAAAACAAATAGAAAATTGCTTAGAGCGGCGCGGAGCACGATAAAGGAAATTCCCTCTCGCTGGGTCCTTTCTACGCAAGAAATCCTAGCTGAACTTAAAGATCAGGGTTACGAGTTGTTAGGGCTGGAGATTACAAATAAGAGTCAGGATATCCGGGAGCTGGGCCTCAGAAAAGGTGTGAAGGTGGCTTTGCTTGTTGGAGCAGAAAGAACTGGAGTAGATGAAAAGACTTTGCTTGCTTTAGACAGGCATACACATATTCCCATGTTTGGGAAGAATCTTTCCATGAATGTGGCCACCGCCCTAAGTATTGCTCTTTTCGAAATTGTCCGACAGTTGAACGCTTAGAGGTAAGATCCTTTTCAAGTATTTTTATGGTACAATGTTCCTTAGAATAGTCATTGGCTTCCTGGTTCTTTCATTCATGTCCTGTGCTCCTGTACAAGACTCCAAACCTCTGACTGCTTCCTTAAACCCAGAACCCAATTCGAAGCCTACCAGGAATTCACTGATCAGAAAACAATTTGATATTAATGAAATCCTGGTTGCCTACAGTGGAGATGATGCTGAACAACAGAAAGCCTGGAAAGAATTTTTTGAAGAGGTTGGCGGGGATACTTATCGAAACATCAAACTAAATTTCATTCCGGCAGATGAAGTATCGAAAGAGGATCATTTGAATACTCCTGTGCTGATTGTTGGAACCTTTTCGCAAAACGTTCTTTTGAGAACCTACGAGAAAAAATTGCCTTTCAAGGTCGGGGACAATATTATCCAATTCGCAGGGAAAAAATTCAGTGACCCCCATGCCGTTCTTCAGATCTCCACTTTTCCGAACCCAAACAACCCAACGATCCCGATTTATGTCTGTACAGGAATTTCCGAGGAGGCAATTAGGAATCATATAAAATTGAAACTTAATGATGATTGGGGAAGGATGTTGTGGGACGCATTTTCCTATCAGGTCTATCAAGCTGATGTCTGTAGGATGAGAGGAGCTTTTTCAAAGGATGACTGGACCATTGACAAGAAGGTCCATTGGGAATTTGATCCCAAAAACCAAACGCATGAGTCTCATGACCTATTCAATTTCGTATTGCATCCACCAGTCATTTCTAAAACAAGCTATGAGATCTTAAAACAACAGTGTTTCGAGAATGCAGCCAGGGTTACTGAGTTTACCCGGGAAAGGCCCAAGGAGAGAATAGAATATCATGTGTACCCTAGCCTGGAAGAAAAAGGTTTGATGCTCTTCAACACGGACCACGCTCACAATAATTCGGAAAAAGGACAAGTACATAGTATTCATCATCCGGCATATTCAGGAAATCATTCAGGACTTGAAAATGAGTTGATCCTTGAAAAAACTATAGGGGAACCGTTACATCCTGCCATGCAACAAGGGCTTGCTATTCAGTTTTCTGATTCTTGGATGAAAAGAGGTTGGCAGTATTGGGCATCCTTGTTATTCAATTCCGGGAATCTCCCCAGACTTCAGGATTTATTCAATGAGGAATATGAAGAATTTGAATCTCCACTCATCATCGGAGCCGGAAGAGCCAGCTATGTGGCCTTTCTTTTAGATCATTGGGGAAGGAAAAAGTTCCTATCGGAATACCATCTCCACCTTCCAGGAAAGGATCAGAAATTAGAATCAAAATGGAGGACATTTTTAACGAAACTTCCAAAGGAGAAAATCTCCCAACGAAATTCATCTCTGCCAGGTTTGAAAGGATTTAACTTTGCCCATGAAGGTTATGGGATCTATAATGGTTATGGTTCGAGGTTGGCTGAGGAAAGTTTGCAGAGAATGGTCGGCCTTGGTAGTAATGCAGTGGCCATTGTTCCTTACACCTATATGCCTGATCCTGAAAAACCCAGTCCATTATTTCTAAGACATCGCCCGGGAGCAGAAACAGATGAATCGGTAACACAAAGCATTTTTCATGCAAAGCAACTAGGTTGCTATGTAATGCTAAAACCTCAGGTCTGGATGGGAAGGGATTGGACAGGCATTGTTGAAATGACCTCTCAGGATGATTGGGATAAATTCTTCGATCACTATTATCGATGGATCCGTCACTATGCGCTACTGGCTGAATTGAACGATGTGGAAGCTTTATCGGTTGGAGTAGAGTTTGTTAAGGCCTCCCTGATCAATGAAGAACGATGGGTCGAAATGTTCCAAAAAATTCGTCTGTTGTATTCCGGGCATCTGACCTACTCTGCCAATTGGGGAGAAGAATTCGAGAATGTCGGTTTTTGGAAACACCTGGATTATATCGGATTGAACTGTTACTATCCTCTTTCCAAAAGTCCTACCGCCAATCCCAGAAAGTTAAGGGCCGGTGTGCAGCAGATCATTCAATCCGTAGAGAAGATCGCATACAAATATGGGAAACCCATTGTCCTCACCGAAGTGGGTTTTCGATCTGTAGAAAGTCCCTGGATCCTTCCCTATGCAGAGGCAGATGGTCGGAATTACAACGGGGCTCACCAGGCACTTTGCTATGACATCCTATGTGATGCTTTTTCAAAAAAAGACTGGTGCTCCGGAATCCTTTGGTGGAAGTGGCCAAGCTATGACCATTACGGGGGGCCGGAAAACTCAAGCTTCACCCCTCTTGGCAAGCCTGCTGAGAAGGTTGTCAAGGAAATGTTTACCCGCCATTAGCTGGATTCTATTCTGAGAATAACTCAGAATTTCTGAAGGGGATCAAAGCCAACAGCACGGCTTCACTGTAC
>JABDJM010000580.1 GCA_013002475.1 Saprospiraceae bacterium
GTTTTTACAGCTTCTGGTAATTGAGGGGAACCAATCTCTTCCTCAAAATCTATGATCACCTTCAGATTAAAAGGATGATCCTTACTAAATGAATCCAGCATGTCCATTGCTGTCAGGAACATAACCACAGGACCCTTTGCATCTGAGGTAGACCGGGCAAAAATTCTCCAATCAGGGTCAGGATTATTTTCCAGGCTAGCCCAGGGAATTTGATCCCAGCCACCCTCCCGGCCCTGCTCTTTAAGTACCGCTTTAAATGGGTCGTCCTGATACCAGAATGAAGGGTCAACGGGTTGGCCATCCATTTGCAAGTAGACCAGGACCGTTTTTTGACTTGGAATCCTGGCCTTTTTTTCAGCAAGGACAAGAGGAACCGAAGCAGTTTTTAGTCTGGTGGTTTGAAATCCACGACTTGCAAATGCTTTTTCTGTCCATTTAATGTTGAGTTCCAGATCATCGTGGTGATGAGCATCATTAGGGATGGATAACATTTCCTGAAATAGTTCCATGGACTGTAGGCCAAAGGACCAAAAGTCAGCTTTTTCAGGAGTTTGAGCCTGAACCGCTTGAAAACTAAAGAGCAGAATACACAATAAGGGTACTAGATATTTCATTTTATTCCTGGACTTGATCGCATTAAATATATTTAAATCGGCATTCAGGGTGTGCACAAACCAGCAATTATTGTCTTTTAAGGACCCACCTTTCTTATGCCATCCCATTTTTCCCTAAAAAGGCATACTTTTCGCATCCGAAAGCACAGCACCTATGGATAAGTATCGAAAACGCTTATTAGAAAATCAGGAGAAAAAGGATAAGAAAAAAGCTCGTCGCTTTGCTTTCTTTTTTATCATCATTAGTCTGATCCTTCTTCTTTTTCCTTTTATCATTAAGGAGGTACCTGAGGAGCAAAGAATGCCTCGGGCTGTGTATGTTCAGTTTGAAAAGGACTTTCGGGAATTGGCTGATGCCTCAGCAAAATCAAGTACCCGACCAGAAAGGTCATCCGAACCCGAATCTGAAGAAGTTGAGAATCCTCCTGCTGATACCCCTGAAGAAACTGTAGAGGAAACTGTTCCTGACCCTGTTCCAGATCCTCCATCTGAACCGGTGGAGGAAATTAGGCCAGAGGTCAAACCTATTCCAAAAGCTCAGCCCTTGCCAGAACGTAATGTGTCTATTACGAGCCCTGAGAGGGAGGTGGCTTTTAAGAAACCGGTACCGACTGTGCCAAAGCCTTCCACAACAAAGCCAAGTACTGAATCTTCTCAGGGATCCAAAAAGGATTACCTGGATGATCTCTCAAAATATTTTCCTGAACAAGGAAAAAAGCCTGCTGGTGATGCTGGTACAGGACAAAAATCTAATGATTCTAAAGCGGGCGAAGGGGACCAAGGATCTTCGGACACAGGAGTGTCTGAGTCTGATGGAAACGCTGAATTTGGAAGTGATGGTGATGGATTTGGAGGAGAAGGGTTTTTGACCCGTGAAGTAGTATACCGTTCACCCACCAAATCATTATCTCTGGAAAAAGAAGGTTCCATTGCAATCTATGTTTGCGTTGACCGTGACGGCAGAGTCATGTCTACCAAAGCCTTACCTGCTTTGTCCTCGATCAAGAATTCCGGTGTTCTTTCAGCTGCTGAAACGATCGTGAAAAAGAACCGCTATAAAAAAGACTACACTGCTGAGGCGAAAGAATGTGGTGTCTATAAGTTCAAGGTTCAACCACTGGAAAACTAATAATGGATCGGCGGCAATTCAACCAGATGATCCTTTTTGCTGGGCTTACTTCTTTTACCCCAGTGATTTCATATGCTTTTGAAGATAAAAGAGTTCGACTCCCGAAAAGACTTAAACGGGGTGATCTCATTGGTGTGATCGCACCTGGTAGCGCCGCCTCTGAAGAGCAAATTGAGAAAGGGATTTCCCAGATTAAGAGCTTAGGATTTAAAGTCAAAGAAGGCAAGTTTCTGCGCAGTCGGCATGGGTATTTAGGTGCCAAAGATCAAGGACGATTAGAAGACCTCCATTCTATGTTTGCTGATTCCAGTGTACAGGGGATCTGGTGCATTCGGGGAGGATATGGTTGTGGCAGATTGCTTCCGATGATCGATTATCGGTTGGTCAAAAAAAATCCCAAGCCCCTAATCGGGTACTCCGATATCACTGCGCTTCATAATGCCATTTTTCAGAAAACAGGTTTGATTTGTTTTCATGGGCCTAATGCGCAGCCTGAGATGACGGATTATACGCGCAGCGGTTTTGAAGGAATGCTAATGGATGGGAAGCGGAGCATCCAGGCCTTTGAAGGTGAAAGTGAAAACGATTATCAAACTTTGGGTTATTTGCATACGGGAACGGCTGAAGGCCGGTTAGTGGGTGGAAATTTGAGTTTGCTGGCGAGTATGGCCGGAACCGAATTTAAATTGGACGCGAAAAACAAGATCGTGTTTCTGGAAGATGTTGGCGAGCGTCCATATAGGATCGACCGGATGTTAACGCAATTGCTTCAATCTTCGAGGCTGAGCGAAGCGGCGGGGATTATCCTTGGGCAGTTTAAAAATTGTGAAGCCAAAGATCTAAACACTTCCCTTTCATTGGAGGCCTGCTTGAAGGATCGTCTAGGAGGTTTGGGTATTCCTGTACAAACTGGATTTTCCTTTGGCCATGTGGACGATCAATGTACTTTGCCTGTTGGAGCCCGTGTGAGGATGAATACAAGCAGTGGGGTTATAGAGGTTTTGGAGGGAGTGGTGGGGTAAGGACATTCTCGAAGAATAGAGAGAGTCTTGGAAGAATTCCAATCCTGGACATTCTTGAAGAATAGAGAGAGTTAGATTATTACATTTTTCCTTTCCCTTGGACGATACAATTCCCCAGTTTGCTTTTCCCAACCTGTCTCTACCAAGGCCAAACATGCTAGGGAGGGAAGATTCTTCCAATCAAGAAAATACTTTGTCTTCTGTCCTAAGACAACGGCATGGATCAACTCATTTTCAACTAGTTTCTGGCAATGACGGCTTACACTTTTTTGACTAATTGGTTGATCGACTGCTAATTCAAGTGAAGTCTTTGGCCCCTTCAATAAATCCTTAAGTATTTTAATCCTTGCTGGGTGACCTAGGCATTTTGAAAGGTTTGCCAACCCTCGTAGAAGAGGGGAATATTTTTGTGCTTTGGAATAGGCCATACTTCTGGAGGTTGATTGTTCTCAAAAGTAATAAAAAGTTGACTTAAAACAACAATTTGTTTTAAAAACTAAACCACCCGATCCCCAGAATAAATATTGCATCGATCTTTCCCCAGGAAACCAATGAGGGTTATTCCGTGCTCCTTTGCCGTTTCAATGGCCAGGCTTGAGGGAGCACCCACAGAACATACGATTGCACATCCAGTCATTGCAGCTTTTTGAACCAGTTCGAAACTAGCCCTTCCGCTTACTACCAGAATGTGTTGATCCAGAGGAAGAATTCCTTCCTTTAGCGAATAGCCCACAACCTTATCCATAGCATTGTGTCGGCCGACATCTTCTCCAACCTTCAATACTTTTGATTCACCATCGAAAAGAAATGTAGCATGACTTCCGCCTGTTTGGGAAAAAAGGTATTGGTTTTTGGAAAGGGTCTCTTTCAATTTTAGTAGGTCGGCAAGGCCTATTTTTTGAGGGGAGGACCAGGGTAAAAATGGAGTTTCTGTTTTTACACTTTTCAGATCTGCTTTTCCGCAAATTCCACAACTGGAAGAGGTGTATATTTTTCTCTCCAATCCTGTCCAGTCAAACGAAGCTTCCCTGGTCAAATGGACGGTGATTATCTCATGATTCTGAGCATCCAAAGATTCAACCTGATCATACCGTTGAATAATCCCCTCGGTAAAAAGAAAACCTAAGGCAAGTTCAGGATCATCGCCTGGCGTTCTCATAGTAATTGCGATTTGCTGTGGGAGCCCATTATCCTTTAAAGGATGGGAAAGACGTATTTCCAGCGGGGCCTCCACCACAACCAAATCCTCTGATTCTTTACTTTCCCCAGCATGAAATTTTCGAACCGAGATAGTTCGGCTTTTATCGTCCATCTTCCCAAAGTATGAAATTTGCAATTCCTTTATCGGGGAAGGGACAGGAATTCATGAAAATTGTCCAGGACACTTTTTCCATCGCTTCGATCCAGGTAATGGAATTCTCCTTTTTTGCCTACGATCTCATACCGGGGAATCGAATACAATTGATAGGAGTCCATCAGTTCGGATTGAGGAATGAAGCCATGCAGGCCTTCAATAGAATGCTTTTTCAGTGATTTTTTCCAAATCTCCTGGTTTGCATCAACAGAAATATTCAAGAGGACAATACCTAAGCCGGATAGTTCATTTCTGATAGATCGGTATTTTTCAAAATTCACAAGACAGGGCTTGCACCAGGAAGCCCAAAAAGAAATGTAAACCACTTTTCCTTGATGGTCTGATAACCGATGGGATGCTCCATCCAGGTCTATATATTGAAAGTCCGGAGCAAAGGTTGTGGCTTTGTCTTCTTCGATATCTTGACCAAATGATGAAAGGGGAAGCAAACAAAGGAAAAGGGCAAAACGCATAGTTAAAGATAGGCTGTTACCGCTCAAATAACCACCAGGATTTCTTCCGCTTAATTTTGTAGTTCTGCCTAATAAATTTTTTGATGTGTTCCATAGCATCAAAAATCTCATCGGTAACTACTACATACTCAAGATCTTCTTCAGAGATAGTTCCCTCTTCCACCATTTTGGTTATCCAGGCAAGCAATGGGGCGAAGTATTCTTTCCCCATAACGACAACCGGGAACTTTTCAATGATACCTGTTTGGATGAGGGTAAGTGTTTCAAAAAGTTCATCCATTGTCCCCCATCCACCAGGAAGAATAATGAAGGCATAGGAGTATTTTAAAAGCAGGACTTTTCGAACGAAAAAATGATCAAAGTCCACCCAGGTCTGCATGTATTTATTCGGATCCTGTTCGTATGGAAGAACAATATTACATCCAACGGATCTACCGCCCGCTTCAAAAGCTCCCTTATTTGCACCTTCCATAATCCCGGGACCACCTCCGGTCATGGTTGTGAAGCCAGCCTTGGCAATAGCCGCTCCGACCTTTTCTGCCAACTCAAAATGTGGATGTCCATCCTTAAAACGGGCGGAACCAAAAACTGTGATACAGGGACCTACGAAGTGGAGCTTTCTAAAACCTCTGATAAACTGGAAAAAAACTTCAATGGCGAATCCAAGCTCTTTGAGCCTGGACCGGGGACCACTTAAAAACCGACCTTCTTTGGGGACCAACAACTTTTCAGATCGAGGAGACATTAATCATTCTTTGCTGCAAACCTTTTGAAGTTTTGCTTCATCAGGTCGAAATTTTCCTTGAAGGTTTCATACTCCTTTCTTACATGATCATGTGAGGTGTCGATTCCCACATCATCCTTGGAATTATCTGCCAATGATCCGTCATGCTTTACAATGGAATGGCGGAGTTCGTCGAGAGTTTCCAGCTTTTTTCTGAAAATGAGTTTATACTCATCAGCATGTTCAAGTATGCTCATACTGCTCATGTTGGCATGAAGGATCAGTGCAAGTTCATTTTGGAAAAACTTTATCTCATCCTGATAAAAATCAAGAGTAGAAAGCCATTCCCGATGTTCCTGATGGTAAAAAGTTCGATTGTCGGTGGATGGGTCCATTTGTAGAATTAATCAATGATTGTAATTGAAACCTAAAGTATTCGAATGGCTCTGAGATACAAATGATGAAAATCATTTAATTAGATGGCTGATTGAATTGGAGATTATTCAACAGCTGTTTGGAAGGATATTTGAGTATTGGCGAATAGAAATGGTTTATTGATGAAGCCTAGCTTGATAAGGCCAAATGGTCCGCAGTAGGCTAGGTTTCTCAAGATTTATTACCTTTTTTAACCTATGATTCAAAAATGAAGGATTTATTGAAAAAGGTAAAAGGGGCCTTGTTTACAGAGGTGGATCCAACGGTGGTAAGCCTATTCCGGATAGTTTTTGGAGCGGTCATGGTTTATCAGATGCTATATTACTATAGTATTGACTATACCTTCCAATTCATGGCCGGGCCGGAGGTTCTCTTTCCGTTTCAGGGCTTCGAATTTGTAAAACCTCTTTCCTTACCTGTTTTAAAGCTCATCCACTTTTCTCTTCTTGTTGCTGCGATTTTGATGATGGTTGGCATTTTCTACAGGGTGGCAACGACCTACTTTTTTCTTGGGTATACCTATTTTTTTCTGATTGATAATACCCTTTTCAATAATCACACATATTTAATGGCTCTTATTTCGGGGGTGATGATTTTCATTACTGCCGACAATAGCTTTCGACTTCCATTTTTTAGGAAGCGACCGCCGGGCGCTTTAATACCTGCCTGGAATAGATACCTCCTAATTTTTTGTATTAGTCTACCATATTTTTTCGGAGGTATAGCCAAGTTGCATCCTAATTGGTGGAAAACAGATCTTGTTCCAATTATACTTGAGGGCAATAATGACTCACTAATTACCTCGATTTTTCCTTTAAAATTTCTTACCAGTTTCATTACCTACACTGGATTGGTTTATGACCTAGTTATTATCTTTTTACTACTAAACAAAAAGACTAGGATATTCGGATTAGTTCTTGTTGTCATTTTTAACTTCTCAAATCACGCCATTCTATTCGATGATATTGGAGTCTTTCCATTAATGATGATCTTTTCAACAGTCTTATTCTTTGAGGGCAAAGAAATTAAATCATTCATAAAAAGAAGGGAGCCAAAGAAGAAGAAAAGGAAAAACAAAGGGCTCAAAACGAAGCCGCAAATTATTGCCAAAAGAAACTCGTCCTCGAACTCAAGTCTCTGGCAAAATGCTACCGCAATTACACTTTTGGTTTTTGTGCTTGTTCACATCCTATTACCCTTCAGGTGGATGCTGCATACTGATAATCCGGAATGGACAGGGATCGGTTCTCGGTTTGCCTGGAGGATGAAAATGCAAACAAGAAAAATGACGAATGTCAAAATGACTTTGACTGATCGGAAAACAGGAGCTTCGGGACCAATTGAATTGGAAACCTTTCTTTCTTCCAATCAATACAATCACGTGTTTAATGATCCCCACAATCTGATCCATTTAGCCAAATACCTTTCGATAAAGATCAGTGCGGAGCGAGGGTTTGTAGATCCCATAATCAGGGCCGATATTTCAGTAAGTTTTTGCGGGTTACCTCCACAAAAAATGATCGATCCCAATGTTGATTTAACAAAGGTGAAAATCAATAGGTATCAAAAGAATCACCCCTGGCTACTTCCTCTGAATCCTTTTTAGTAACTGAATCTAGAACCCTGCGGCGTGGTCATCTCCCCTTGGATCGGCTGCTCCAATAAGAGTTCCATCTGGCATACAAAGAATGGCATCGACCCGGCCAATACCTCCTCGTTGCTTGGTGGTATGACCAAGGCCTTCAAGCTTTTCAATTGTTTCAGCATCCAGGGCCCCTTCTTCATAAAAGACCATATCAGGCAACCATTGGTGATGAAATCTTCCCGCACTAACGGCTTCTGGTAATGACATTCCAAAATCCACTACATTCAGGAACACCTGAAATACAGAGGTTATAATGGTCGAACCACCGGGAGTCCCGATAACCATATACAGTTGACCGTCCCTTGTAACTATTGTAGGCGTCATAGAACTTAGCATTCTTTTTCCGGGCTCGATGGCATTTGCTTCTGTTCCAACTAGGCCGTAAAAATTCGGATGTCCAATCTTAATACTGAAATCATCCATTTCATTGTTCAAAATGAATCCCGCCCCCTCAACCACGGTTTTCGCTCCGTATCCTGAGTTGATCGTTGTAGTAATTGACACAGCATTTCCTTCCGCATCAACAATTGAGTAATGTGTGGTCTCCTCACTCTCCTGTGGAAATTGACCAGCCTCAACTTGTTCACTTGTATTGGAAGACTCCCAGCTGAAGTCAGCCATGCGTTCTTTTAAATAGTTCCGAGACAGAAGATCTTCCTGAGGCACTTTGTAAAAATCTGAATCGCCGAGGTGTTGTGCCCGGTCAGAATACGCCCGGCGTTCCGCCTCCACCATTAGATGTACAGACTCTGGTGTATGAAAACCAAGCTCTCCAATATCATACTGACCAACCATTCCCAATAACTGACTTAGACAGATCCCTCCAGAAGAGGGTGGCGGCATTGAAATAAGAGAATGCCCATTGTAATTCATCAAAATCGGCTGTCTCCATTTGGCTTCATAGGCTGCCAAATCTTTGTGGGTTATGAGACCTCCCCCTCGTTTCATCTCATCAACGATAAGGTCTGCAGTTTTTCCCCGGTAAAAGCCATTGAAGCCAGAAAGCGAAACGCGCAACAGCGCTGCTCCAAGATCTTTTTGTACCAGCAGGTCTCTGGGTTTCCAGGGGCTATCTTTCTGAAATTGTGTTTTATGCAGATTATTCTTTTCGAACCTTTCTTGAAAAGCATTGAGGTTTCGAGCTTGTTTTTGCGTGACCTCGAAACCATTGTTAGCTATATCAATTGCAGGCTGGATGAGCTCTGCAAATGCCATAGTGCCATATCTCTCATGTGCAGAGATCATCCCAGCTACAGAACCAGGTACTCCCGCTGCCAGGTGTCCGTTGGTAGACTTTCCTTCACGCACATTGCCCTCTTCATCCAAATACATATCCCGATGACCATCATAGGG
>JABDJM010000423.1 GCA_013002475.1 Saprospiraceae bacterium
TCAATTCCTTCTCTTAGGTTCTCAAAAAAATTGCCTACAATTTCTGCTGTAGAATAATCATTAACGGACCAAAGTGTTGAAACAACGGAAGGAATTCCATTTGCCATTAAAGCCTGAGGAATTGAAATAATTCCATCTCCCAATTCATAAGAACCTAAACTAGTATTGCATGCGCTTAAAAGGACTATCTGAGAATTAAATCCATTTTCAAAGGGGATAGTTAAATCATAAAACACATAAGAACTATCTGAAGTTCCAGAGGCACTCAATACAATTTTTGGGTAATCGTCAAATTCTTCAAATACCGTATGGGTGGACAGATGCAATATCAAACTACTTTGAGAATTTTCGAATGCAGATTCATTTGCTGCCGATCCAACATATTGATCACCTCGAAAATGTTTTATCCCAGAGTTTGACTCCTTTATATTGTATTTCAAATTTCCTATTTTTCTAGTTTCACCTTCTATCAAAAACTTTTCTCCTGAGAATTTTGGTGCAATAGAAATAATCTCAACATCTGGGTCAAAACCCTCCTTCATGTTTTGATATTTGTAGCTTCCATAAGAATATGCATAATGAACATTAAACTGTTTAATTAGGTATTCTTGGTCCCAAGACCCCTCTCCTCTAAATTCAACATTACTATTATTTCGAATAAGACTCCCAAATGGAATCATTGTTAAAGGGTAATCAGGTACAATGAGTAAATCGCTCTCATTATCATGGAAGGGCAAAACAAATATTGAATCAAACCAAGTAGCTAGTTTTTTGAATTCGGTAAACGAGTTTTCAAAATTCAAATTTGGGGGAGTACTAATTAACGAGTGAAATTTGTTTGCTTTATCTATTATTAAGTCTCTTGATATATTAATGGTTGAATACTCAAGGGAATCAGTATTAAAGTATAAAACCCTCGTTATTGTATCCCCAATGAAATAGTTAATGGCGTTGATTTCCTTGTCCGAAAGGTAGACTTCAAAAGATTTTCGTTTACCATCTAGGTCATGCATCCTAAGATTACTTACAATCTCATATGGAGAGATATCTTCAATAGTATTTGAAAGTTGATCCTTCTCACCAGGAAAAAAGATATCAAGTTTCAAATTCCCAAAGGGATACATTCTTTCCCTTTTCTCAGCCAGATCAAGATCAATGTAATGCTCAACAAAATTTAACTGTTGTGCTTTCGAAAATTCAAAGAGATCAAACAAGAGAGAGATTTTTTCATTATTGGGGAAAATTGAATCCGCATGATCCAATGAAAGAAAAAGTGTTTCAATCGCATCAGATTCGTACCCTGGAGCAATTAACCGCCTAGATCTTAGATTAGAAACAAGAGAATAGAATTTCAGATTATCGTAGTTATCCAATGCTCCTTTTGCCATAGTTTTCAATAACGTTGAGTCCCCTTCTTCAATAAAATATTGGTGAGCCACATTTGCTTTGATTTCGGAAATGACACCGAAAAGAGTGTTGTATCGAAAATTTGGATCCCATGACTTTAGTGTGGCCAAAGCATCCTCAAGCGAATTAAGTGCCATTGCTTCCTTACTAAGGTCTATATAGTTAGCAGCCTTAAACAAGTACAACTTTGAAAGCAATGATGGACTTGACCTGTCCTCTTTCGCAATGCTTATGGCTTGATCCAACATCTGCTCTGAAAGAGCAGCATCTCCCATGTAGGCATACAACTCTGATAAATTGGAATAGCACAGGATCTTTCCTTTAGATTGATCCTGATTTTCAGAAAATTCAAGGGTATACTCTAGAGTTCGTTTTGATTTTTCATACTGACCGACAATTGCCAGGAATTTCCCGTAAGAAGCCTTTGACTGGGCATATAGTTTTGGAAAATGAGCTTTGTATGGCTCAACAAGACTGACCGACTTCTCAAAATAGGCTAAGGACTCGTCCAGTTCTTCAAAATAATTATAATACACCCCCCAATCATAATAGACTCTTGACCATTCCGGACGCGCGACTCCCGTCGCTTCAACTGCGGATAAACTTTCCGTAAGCATCTCCTCTGCCTGCTCAAATTGCAGCATGTCGATGTAGCCCATTAGCTTAGGTTGGCGAACCTTGAGTAGACGGGCAAGGTCTTCAACCTCCTCCAGATCAAGATATTGCTCAGCCTTATCTGCAAAGAATACACAACTATCTGCAGCCCCAAGTTCACTGTAGGCTTTGCTCAGCATCTCATAATGTGACAAAGCATCCATGGAATCAACTGGGGCTTCCAACTCGATCAACATATGAAATAACCTCCCAAGTGCCACCACTTCTTCATAATGAAAACCCTCCATAAGCCGGTTCTCTATTTCAAAGATCAAACAGAGCCTGTCTTCCGAACTCATATCAACTTTGTCCCGACCGGAAAAGAGATCCTGGCCCAAAGAATACAACTTGGGTTTTTCCAGATTAGGAATAGCAAAAATGTAACTCAAGGAATCACAATCCTGAGAATGGATTGCTGAGTACGATAAGATTAGCAGACCAAGAGCAAAGAATTTTGCCAGAGATGTTTGTTTCATTGTTATTATTAAGTGCCAATCTAAAATAACAAAAACAATACATATAACAAAGAACCCTCTAAAAGCCCAAAAGGGTCCTCTTCCTAGGAAGAGAACCCTTCATAACTGGGTTAACTAAAACTTCTTTATCTCAATAAGGTTACGTCCCCTTTGTATGGAACAGTTTCCCCATCAATGAATCTAATGCTGATGTAGTAAACAAACACTCCTGGGTTCAATGCTTCCCCATCTAATCTTCCATCCCAGCCGAAGTAGTCTGTATTTGGATCGAAATCGTTTTTCTCATATACAACCTCTCCCCATCTGTCAACAATAATGAATTTTTCAACCCACTCTACTCCGGCGCCAATACCAATTTCGAAGGCTGGATTTCCGGTTCCAGTAGGATTGAATGCGTTCGGTAGATATACATTTCTTTCTTTTCTAACCCTTACCATTATTTGATCTTCAGTAAGGCATCCGTTCTCATCCTGCACCAATACCGTATAGGTGGTTGTTTGTGTAGGCCGCACTCGCACATTAAGGCAATCTCCATCTAGGCAATTGTAAAGACCATTACTGGACCATTCAATCAGCTCAACAGATGCTCCACCCAGGCTTAGATCCGGGTAAATTGCTACGCTATCGCCATAGGCAATTTCAATGTCATCACCCAGATCGACAACTAGTGGATCGGGATCATCGATCGAGATTTGGTATTCTTCAGATTGACAACCATTTGCGTCCTCAGCGATCAGGTTGTAGACTCCAGCTGAAAGGCCATTGAAAATCGCATCACCCAGTGGGTCACCATTCAATCCAAACAGTAAGGAACCTGCTCCTCCGGTTGAACCATTCACGATGATAGCACCATTAGACTCCCCATTACAACGGGAATCAATTGCTTCATATTCAAGCTCGATTGCTGAAGGAGCATCGAGTGTAGTTTCCCAGGTAGCCACACAATCGGATCCATCGGTTACGGTAACCAAATATTGACCCGCAGCTAAGTTGCTTATGGAACTGGTATTAGCTCCCGTACTCCATTCGTAAGTATAGCTGCCTGAACCTCCAACAACACTTAGGTCCACAAAACCATCCAATTCTTCAGCACAGCTGATATTAAACCCGTCAAAGTCTGAAACATCAGAGATTTGGATATCCATGGCATCGGGCTCTCCAATTGTAAAGCTTAATTCCTCAGAACATCCCAAAGCATCGGCAACTATGACTACATAGGTTCCGGGGCCAAGATTTGTTGGGTTAGTTTGTGCATCCAATGGATCTTCATCCCAATCATAAGTAAACCCACCGTTTCCTCCGGAGGCAACCAGGCTAATTTCACCATCAGTATCTCCATTACAATCTAGCAGCTCAGTGAAATCACTGGCAACTTCTACAGGAGTAGGCTCTTCAATAGTGACCTGAGTATCTGCAGTACATTGATTTGCATCAGTAACGATCACGGAGTAGGTACCTCCAGGTACGCTTGAAAGGTCTTCATCCATGTCTCCATTAGACCATTCGAAGGAATACCCAGGAGTTCCTCCCATCGCATCTACCGTAGCCCCTCCATTGGCCATTCCCGCGCAGGAAACAGCACTTGGAGATAGAGATGACACCATTAATTGAGCAGGCTCATTTACTATCATACTCAATTCAACTGGACAGTCATTATCATCAATCACCGTTACATTATAAGTACCGGAAACCAGGTTATTGATATTTTGATTTCCATCATACTGGTTATCCTCCCAGTCATAATCAAAGGGTGCCTGACCATCCAGGATCGTAAGTTCAATTATTCCATCAGCATCACCAAAACAAGGATTATCTGTAACAGAACTTTCAACACTTGGAAGATTTGGACTGTCCACAAGGAAAGCCGCAGGTAGTGCACAACCAAGTGCGTCTAATACAATAACCTGGTAATTTCCAACCCCAAGGCCTGAGGCAGTGGGTCCATCGATTATAGTCGGATCTACCCAATCATAAGTGAATCCGCCAGCTCCACCTGCACCCGTCACTGTAATAGAACCATTATCAAGCCCACAAGTCGCAGGTGTAATGGCTTCTGTAACCGTGATCTCATTTCCATCATCGATCACAATACCAGAGATCTCAAATGGACAGTTATCTGCATCAAAAACTGTTACATCATATGATCCTGCAGCCAGACTAACTGGATCTTCAATGGATTGAGCTGTGCCATTCCATGCAAAAGTATATCCAGGCGTACCGCCCATAACAGTCAAGTCAATACTCCCATCAGATCCCTGAAAGCAATCAGCATTATCTACTATAAAGGTGGCTGTAGGTAAAACGGGTTGCGTAACGATAGCCTCAATTTCATCTTCACATTGGTTTGCATCAGTTACGGTTACATTGTAAGTACCAGCCGCCACATTGGAAGGATCCTCCATGTCAGGGATGATATCCCAGTCATAGCTGTATGGGCCCGTACCACCTTGGACTGTCAGATCTATTCCTCCATTTGCTTCGTTACAGCTTGCTTGATCCTCGACAAAACTCAAAGCAATTGGCATTGGTTCTCCCACAATAATGTCCATCACTTCCGCAGTACAATTAAGAGCATCGGTAACAACCACAGAATAATTTCCGGCAAGTAAATTTTGAGCATTATCTGTATCGCCAATCGTGATATCACTCCAGGCATAAGAACCACCCCCATTCGGGCTGATTAGATCAAGTTGAATACTTCCACTTGCATCACCGGCACAAAGAGCATTTGAAGGATCAGCAGTCAAGGCAGGTAAAGGTGGTAATCCAATATTCGCCGATAGAGCAGCGATACACCCTAATGCATCGGTAATGAGTACATCATAGTCACCGGGTGCAAGATCTGTAATATCCTCATCGTTGCTTGTAAATGAAGGTCCAGTCCAATCAAATAAGTATCCACCGTTTCCTCCGGATACATTGATAAAAATGGAACCATCATTTGCCAGACAGGTAGCATCATTATCACTTCCTGTGGCCACTAAGAGTTCTGGTTCAGCAACACTTGCGTTTACTGTAAATTCACAGCCAGTTGAGGAA
>JABDJM010000465.1 GCA_013002475.1 Saprospiraceae bacterium
TCCCTGTCCTTATCATGTAAAAGGACAGTGGTGGCTTCACCATCAATTGAAAAGGATTGGACTTTGGAAAAAACGCCAAGAGCATTGTTTTCCCAGATCACAAAGGTTCCAGATCCAGAATAACTTGTCACAAGGTCAAGGTCCAGATCGCCATCCAAATCGCCAATGGCAATTCCGGATGGAGACTGAGCCTGCTGAAGTGCATATGCGGTTGGTTCGGAATAACCGCCAGTCCCATCACCTAATGAGACCATAAAAAGATTGTTCGTTTTGGACGCCAAAATGACATCAGTATTTCCATCTCCATTAAAATCAGCGGCTTTAATAAGAGAGGGAGAAGCAGGTAATTTCACCAAACCGGAAGGATGAAAACCTCCTTTACCGTTTCCGAGTAAAATCCCCATTTGATTACTTTGAGAAAAGCCAACAAAAAGATCTGGAATCCCATCCTGATTAGCATGGCCGGAACAAATGCTTGACTCCCCTATTCCTCGCGGATCGAAAGCAGATTTTGAGAAGTTACCGGTACCATCGTTCGTTAATAGAGTTATCCTGTCTGTGTTGGCAAGTGCCACATCCTCATCGCCATCCAGGTCAAAATCAAATATTGAAAAGCTTCCGGAGGAAGAGGATGCATCCACAGAATTCCCCGTTAGAAAAGTAGAGGAATTTCCTCCTAGCAAAAGACCCAGGTTTTTCCCTTTTGGAAGAAGCGCCAAATCAAGGGCTCCATCCTTGTTGAAGTCTGCTCCTTTAGTGCTTAATTCTGCACCCAGTTCAAGAGGAAAGACTTCCATCCTTTGATAATGACCAGTCCCGTCGTTCAAGAGCACGCGAAGGTCTTCTGGATTGGATGTTGGTATAGAAATATCTGAATAATGATCCTGATTAAGGTCACCCCCGTAGGCCTGACTAGGTTGTAAAGGAGCTTCTCCAGGGAGCCGCAAGGGGATCTCAAAGCTCTTATTAAACTCAAGGAAGCTTCTTTCAGTCTTTGTAAAAAACTCCCAGGACATCCCGGCAAAACCTTCCGGAAAAAGGTCCCTTGTGATTTCTACTTTCACTTTTTCCCCTGCCATTGGGGCATCAGATAAATCTATTGAAAGTGATTTTTGATCCTTGTTAAGTTTGAAGTCAGAGTCAAGTGGGCCTGAAAGTTCACCATGCACCGAAATGGCCTTTGAAATTCTATCTGAAGAAATGGATTCGGAAAATTGTACGACGATAGGTACTGATGGGTCAATACCCACAGTTTGGTTTGCTGGTGATCGTTCTGCTGTTATTGTTTGTGCGTTTAGGCCGGAGAGGGTTAATCCCAGGACCAAGGCACACATGGCCAATTGTTTCATGTTGGTTAACACATTTCGCCATCAGGAGTCTTATTGTTTGGTTCGGACAAACGAAGACATACCTGAACTATTCAGTTTTTTAATCTAACATGAGTTGCTGAGGCGGTAATTCAGCCAGGGGGTAATACCTTCTGTGGGATAAAATTGGAGGGTAGACGCGACAATTAGATATGCGCTGTGAGATTATGAAAACAAATATGGGAAAACTCCTCCCATTCCACCAAATCTTTTGGGAAAAATCTTGCTAAACCAACAAAATAGGGTAGAAAAACCTAATAAACATTAATCCTGTAGTTCCCAGATCCATTTTCCATTTTGGTCAAAGTAGCCCAGTTTATCCCCTCTTTCAACTCTAAATAGCCCATTTCCGGCATCGGATACATATTCGAAGTTGGGCTGCAAGAGGAACTCACCATGGAGATTAGAAAGGCCTGTAAACCGCTGGATACGGACTTTTGCAAAGCCATCCACAAAATCATCGATCCTGTCATATTTAGGAGGAACGATGCTGGCCCCCTGCTGATTAATGATTCCCCATTTGCCATTCATCTGAACCAGGGCAATACCATGTTTGAATTGCCCTGCCTTGTCGTAATATCTCTTTGAAAGGGAATTATCCTCAGAGATATAGTAGAACTTATAAGATTTGTCTCTCACAAGGCCACGACCCTCCTGGAAGCCATACAGTCTGTTTATTCGGGGTTCAATGACGAAGTTGCCATCCAGGTCGATGATACCTCCCTGCTTATAGCCTTTAAATACTACAGCCTTGCCTCTGGAAAAATCAAGGCATTTACTGTACTCAAGATCGATTACTTCCTCCCCCGCCTGGTTTATATATCCACAAACACCATCCTTCTGCACCCAGGCTCTTCCCTCCCGGAAATCTCCAGCCTTAAAATAATTGGGATTAATGTCCAGGCGGCCATGTTTATCAATAAAGCCGACCCTGTCTTTCAGTTTCACATGGGCATATCCCTCCGAATAATCTCCAATCTCCAAAAAAGACCTATTGGTAATAAGCTCTCCTTTTAAATTGATGAGCCCGAATTTCACCCGTGAACCGGATACCTGGACGACCGCAGTTCCATATTGATTGAAAGCTTCAATTTTTGAAAAAGTGGGTCTGAGAATGTAGCGACCGGACTGGTCAATTAACCCATACTTTCCCTTAACGACTACCCGTGCAAGACCCTTTTCAAAATCAAATGCTTTACTGTATTTCGCAGGGATCTCAAAATTTCCTTTAGTGTCAATGAAACCGATCCTGTGATCATCATTGGCCCAGGCCAGACCCTTAACAAAGTTTCCAAGTTTTGAATATTTGAAATCCAGGACCACTTCGCCTTGCTTATCAATTATTCCCCAACCATTTTTCAGTTTTACAGAAGCAAGGCCTTCTGAAAAGGGGTTAATCCTTCGAAATCTACAGGGAATAATTTCCTGGCCACGCAAATTGACAAATCCCCATAGACCATTTCTTTTTACAGCCAGTCTTCCTTCCGAAAGGGGTCCAATATCATCATACTGGTAATCTACCAGAACCTGCCCCAGCGTATCAATCAGCCCATACTTCTGGATGTTACGGCTAACCCGAAGCATAGTATTCTGAGTGTTCTCTAAAAAACCGATGTGGTCGTATTGACAAGGGATCAATTCCTTTTCTGTTTTGTCAATGGCGCCCCATTTACTCTTTTTCATAACGAGTCCTACCCCATTAAGGAAGTCATGTGCATAATCATAATTAAGAGGAATCTCCAAATGCCCTGTCTTATCCAAATATCCCCATTCGCAATCTTCACAAAACAACTGGGCATCCTGATCAAAGGTTTGATCATACAGCGTGTAGTCAATTCGCAAAGAGGGAGAAAGCATGCCTTCCAGGTAATCTTTCAAAGGCATGATATGATAGTTACTTTTTTTCAGCGTAGCTGAAAGTTTTCCCTTAAAACTAACCCTGTTAAATCCATCGCTTGATTTACCAATAAAGGCATAATCACGGGCCTGGATCTTTCCGGTTTTATCGATCAAACCATGGCGCCCCCCTTTCAGGATAACTCGCGCCAACTTGCTTCCCTCTAGGAAATCTTCCAGTTTAATATCAAGAAAAGCAAGATCTCCTACCAAGAGACCGATCTTATTATTCACGATCCCAAAATGTCGTTGAAATCGATATCTGGTGAATTCAAAATCCTGGTAGCCGGTTTGCTCATTTGCAACAAGGGTTATCCCAAGCCCATGATCGACTTTGATCCAATCAAAAGAAGGTCGAATACGCATTGTCCCTTTTTCGATATCTCTTAGTCCCCATTTTTTTTCAGCTGCACTGTAGAACCATTCGTAATCCTCCAGGACAAGTTCATTATCAACTGCAGAAGGTTCCTGATCCCCTTCTTCAGAATCCTTTCCGATTGAAATGGTGAAGTAATTTTTGAATTGAGCTGCAGGAGCGTTCTCTCCAGTTTTAGCGAGGCTAACTACATCCAATACTCCATCAGACAATCCTCTGGCCTCGGTTTTTGTGAAATCCACTTTTTCATAATGACAACCCAAAACCGGATCACCGGCAGAGTTGATCAAGCCCAGTTTATTCTGGTGCTTAACCAGGGCCATCTTTTTATCAATGGGTCCGATGTATTGGTAAAGTGGGTGGACAATTGACTCTCCAAGGTTGGAAACTAAGCCCCATTTGCTACCATCTCTGACCCTAAATGCTTTTGATGACCACAATAGTATTTCATCATACTCAGGAGCTATAATTAGTTCTCCGTCTAAATTTATGAGCCCAGTTTTTCCGTTCTCAATGGCCAGTATCCAACCTCCTCCAAGACTTTGGAAATCCTCCGCTCCTCCTCGGTAGATCATGGATTGGCAGCTTAGGTCATACAGGCTTCTTGAGGTTTCACTAGTTAGCATTAAATGCTCGGGGCCGATCGGTCGCATGCTATTAAACTCAGGCTTGAGGATCTCGCCTTCCGCCCCGGAAATTAAACCGAGTTTACCATTGAGTTGGAAAATGAAGAAATCTTTATCAAGCCGGTAAATAGTCTCTGCAACTGGAACTAGTATTTCCTCTCCTGCGGGGTCGATCAGTCCTTGTTGTCCTTCTTTATTTGTTCTTAAATAACCATCACCAAACTCCTCAAGCAGATTGTATTTGCAGGCAATAAAATCCTCACCCGAAAGTCGAACCATTCCCCAAAGGCCACCAGATCGATAGGCTAAAAATTCTCCTCGCCGTACTTCTACCTTTTCATAATTCTTATCCAGGATTACTTTGCCGGTATTATTGATAATTCTCCATTGGCCATCCTGGCTGGCAGCAAAAACCTTTTCATCCAAAACTTTGATATCATCAAAAGAAGTAGAAACGATAATGGAACCTTGATGATCAAGAATCCCAACTTTTCCATCCTCTTTTATTACCGAATAACCATGGCGATCGAAGTTTCCAATTGCTTCATAGATGGGTTGCAAGATGAGGAGGCCCTCAGGGCTCATAAGGCCC
>JABDJM010000477.1 GCA_013002475.1 Saprospiraceae bacterium
ATTTAGGACTGAGGAAGGAGCTCACGTATGATCAGGTCCATCCTACGTTGGCAGGGTACAAGGTGATGGAGCCCCTTGCTCTGGAAGCTGTTCATAAAGCTTTGCAAAAGAACTATTAAGCGGAATGGATATCGATTAACGAGCCTTACTAGGAGAAACATCAACGATCTTTCCCTCATCCTTAGCGGTTACGGTGTGTACCAAGTGGCGTGTCCCCTGCTTATTTACGACATATAATTTCGTCCCTATAGACCAATTCTCTTTTCTTGGAATAAATGGGCCAAGATCTAAGCCATATGAAAAAGTCCCCCCTCGGGCGTTTGGACCCTCTACATAGGCCTCCGCAAATTGCAAAGTCTTATTTACGATTTTGAATTTGATATATTTTCCATAATCCGGATCAGAAGTACCCCCATCCTGGGAAAAAGAAATAACACAAATAGAAAGGAAGAGTAAAGTAAATAGAGCTTTCATTTCAAATAGGTTTGTCTAAAAACAAATAATATGAGTGATGGTTGCATGCACCCTAATTTGAAAGTGAATCTCTTGCAATTTTGTATCTCTTTGGAGCTGTCTATGGGTCAATTCTTCATTTGACATTGGAAATAGTAATTTTAATTCTAACCCTTATGCAATGAGAATTTTCACTTTCTGTTTATGTGTTTTAGTAAGCTCGACAATTTTTGCCCAACCTATAGGTCCCGCCTTCAAGGCGGGGATGGACTTTGTATTGGCAGAAAGCGAGGGGATGTCCTCCTCACGACTGGATAGAATTGATAACATGCTTGAGCGTTCAATCGAGGAGGATCAAATTCCGGGGGCCGTCGCCCTAGTTGCCAGGAATGGAAAAATTGTTTACTACAAATCTTTTGGGCAAGCCGATGTAACAACATCAAGAGATTTTAAGGTCAAAGACATTTTTAGAATTGCCTCCCAGACAAAAGCCATCACTTCCACAGCCATAATGATCCTTTGGGAGGAGGGACATTTTCAGTTGGATGACCCCATAGAAAAGTTCATTCCAGCATTTAAGAACAGCCAAATTCTGGACACACTCTATGAAGATGGAACATACGATACTTACCCTGCTAAAAAGAAAATTACCATTCGTCATCTCCTAACCCATACCTCAGGCATTGGCTATGGGGTTATCGATGGGGATTCTAGGATGACACAGATCTATAAACAGGCGGGCATAACTGACCTTTTTACAACAAAAGACATAACCATTGAAGAAAGCATTCTAAAATTGGCAAAACTTCCTCTGCATCATGAGCCCGGGGAAAAATGGACCTACAGTGAGGGTCTGGATGTTTTAGGATACCTGGTTGAATTAATTTCGGAAAAGCCCTTTGATCAATTTTTAAGGGAGCGTCTTTTTGATCCGCTTGGCATGGATGACACCTGGTTTTATTTGCCGATTGAAAAAAGTAACCGATTAGTTCCGATTCAGCATTTTCAGGATGGAAAATGGGAGGAGTTTCCGGTAACCTTTTACGATCCGGATTATCCAATTAAGGGGGCAAAACGGTTTTTTTCTGGAGGAGCTGGCTTGTCAAGCACAGCTAAGGATTATGCCCGATTTCTCCAAATGTATTTGAATAAAGGAACCTTCAATGATAAACGGATACTAAGCCGGAAGACGATTGAATTTGTGATGGCTAACCAGGTGAAAGGAATTGATATGTGGCCAGGAGCTTATGTAGGATTAGCTTTTGGTGTTGTGAACGAGGAGGGAGCTGATTTGGGAGGCCGGGGCAGCGAAGGGACCTTTGATTGGGGTGGGTATTTCAATACCCAATACTTCGCAGATCCAGAAGAAAACATAATCGGGATCCTTTTAAAGCAAACTCAGAATACAGCCAATGATGAAACAAGTTGGAAATTCAGGCAGCTTGTTTTCCAGGCAGTAGATGATCAACAACCAATAAGAACTAAGACAGTACCGGGATCATTTTTTTCCATAATTGTATCGGATATGGAAAAATCAAAAAACTGGTACACTGACAATCTGGGATTTGAGATTCTAAACGAAACGAATCTACAGGATAGAAGATTATCTA
>JABDJM010000585.1 GCA_013002475.1 Saprospiraceae bacterium
GAATGAAAGACAAAAAATGTGATGAACACAAAAAACAGTAACCTCATAATTATTGCTTCTTCTTTTTTCTCTTTTTACTGGCCTTTGCGAGCGGATTGAAATCCAGGCAAAGCTGAACCCAATAAGCCAGGTCATTGTCAAGGTCAAATCCCTCCGGTGTAATGAATAGGTAACCTTTCATTGGTCTGCCTGTGAAATCCATTGGCAGGCATTCCTCTTTGTGAATCTCGCGGGCATAGGCCTCTTCCCCGACCCTGGCTGTTAGAAGACTATCTCCATATTTTTTATCCAGATGGACGCCACATAGGATCTTTTCATCAACCATGAAAAGCAGACCTCCCATCATCTTCTTCTCGGTAAAGAGGATCTTTTTTTCCTCCAACACCCGCCGAACTCTGTCGGCAAAAAATTCGTCGTAAGCCATAAGAGTAGCCTATTGCCTGGACTGATTAAATTAGGATGGATATGCGTTTGGCCAATGGTTCATGGCATCAAGAATACCTCCCATGAGAGCCATAGCAATGATCCAGTATACTGCATTAATTATCAGGTTTTTCCAGTTCTTCATTTCGAAAAGCCCGTTGGTGATCAGGACCGGCAAGGCCACAACAACTGCAAGGAAAAAACCATGAAAAGCTCCATGGCCGAAGGTGTCAAACTCTCCCTCTTGCCCAGGACTATTATTGAAATTAATGAGGAAAAAGGTTAGAAAGAAAGACATTACAAGGGATACACCAAAGGTGACAGCCATATTCCCCTGGTTGTTTTTGATATCCTCTTCTGTGATACCCAGAGAATTCATCCAGGCGGTTCCAATGACTTTGGGGTTGTAATAGATAAAACCGATTATCATCGGGATAAGCGTAGCAAGGACTACTGAGAGCCAGTTTACATGTTCCATGAAAAGTTGGTTAGGTTAACAATTAGTCTCTTTGAAGGTAATGATTATCAACCATACCAAAAACAAAAGCCGGCTATCCTCCCTGGGAGGTAGCCGGCTTCGATTTCTTCTGGGGCGCGCTTAGTGATTCAAGGGTGTAGATGGCGCCTGCACAGTGTACTTTCTTTTAAAGCGTCTTGTGAAATAATTTCTGAACATGTCTTAGAATTTTATTGATTGACTAAATTTTAAATCGTGTTTGTAATCTTCCACAATATTACAACCAATAGGCACAATATGTTCTGTTTAGAAGAGAAAAAAATCTATATCTAAAGGGTTGCAAAAGAAGGCCTTAATCCGAAAATTCCGAGATAATGATAGGCGGAGATATCCCATATCGCCGGCCTGTCCGGCACAGAATATTATACCGGTTTTAAGCCCCAGGAGGAACAAAATTCTTATGTTAAATAATTGTAAATAATGCCAGCTATTTTTGCACAGCAGCCTTTTTCAAGTCCCTGGCAAAAGCCTCGAAAGATTCATCGAAAGAGGGGATCTTTTTTGCGAAAAGCGGGAACATAAAACCTCCAATTTTTTCATGCATATAAAAGGTAGTTCCGTTGATATTTTTGGTCAATTGGTAGGTCCTTTTTCCCAGGAAATCACCCCATACCAATCGTTGGCTCGGGGCCATCTCTTTGATCTTAAGCTTAAAGGTCCTTTCCGGGTCTAGGGTAGAGACCAGCTCAATTTTCTCACCCAATTGAATATTCCCCTTCAGCGATACCACTGTTGAATTCCAGGAAGCGAAGTTTTCCGCATCCGTCAACAGATCCCAAATAGTTTGAGGTCCGGCAGCAATGTCTATACTAACCTCTGTGGTTCGATTAAAGGTTTTCTTTACGGTTTTTGCTTTTCCATCTTGACCAAATACAAGGCCTAATGGAAGGCTAATCAGCATCGCAAGGGCTAAAAAGGATTTCATGCTATTAGTTTTGAACTATTTGTAGGGCAAAGATAAAGGGGTTTCCATAGGTATTACATAAAGCTTGGTTGGTGAGCGATGGGAGATGGTCATGAGATCCACTCCTGGATGGATAAACTGTTGAAGATCCCGACCATTCAAGCTAGCCTCTATATCAGCGTATACCTGTACACCGAGTCTTCCTTTTTCTTTGTACTTCTTTCCAAGATGATGTGCGAATTGAACTACCATATCAGGTTGCCAACGCATCTTTTTCAATTGCCTAGGAGTGAGATATCTGCGTGGGTCCACCTTAATGGTATCGTTTTTTATCGGGTCGATCACTTTGAATCGTGCCCTGGCACGTTTATCCCGCAATTTCATGTGCCAAGAAAAACGATGGCCCTTTTCCGTCCAGTTCACATTTCCGGGAGACAGCCAATGTCGAAAAGGAACTACTAATTGAATGGCTGCAAAAATGCAGATCCCCACAAAAAGGGATGTGGGAAGAGCAAAGCTTCCGACTTCAGTATTGGCCTTAGGAAAGGATAAGGGAATCCTTTTTATCCTTGTCAGCACTTTTCTAAACCAATCAGGCTCGAAATACAAGGTTGTAGCGGCAATCATGAACCATGGAAAAATTCCAATATTCCAAAGGAAATGGTTCATGACATGAAAGGCTGTAATCAGAATAAATGCCCACTTGCGGGTTTTCTTCCAAACTAAAGCGGGAACGATCAACAGGTCCAATAACAACCCGGCATAAGACATGCCCAAAACCATCCATGGTTCGGAAAAGTATGGACCAATTACAGGAAAATTCGTCTCCTTTGCCAACCATAAAAACATGGGTTGCCCCTGCAACCAGTCAGGATTAATTTTCGCAATTCCGCCGTAGAAATAGGCAACCCCTATTTGAAATAGTAGGATATATAGCATCCAGCCCGGAACAACATTAAAGGCGATCTTGGGT
>JABDJM010000488.1 GCA_013002475.1 Saprospiraceae bacterium
CAGCACTGGCAGGCAATGTAAGTTTCATTTACACGGCTGATTTGTCAAAGCATATTGACCTTTCTTTAATTGGTCATGGTACTGCAATAATGGACGCTGGTGGAGTCAGGTTGTACCCTGGTGTCAACATGAATCTGGGGATAAGCCCTGGTGATGAAAGTTTTATTATTAGGCCAGAAATCGGATTTAACTTTGACACAGCTACTGCAGGGATCGGCATGGAGATAAAGATTGCAGGAACTGAAAACACAAGGACTTCCTTACGAAAGAACTAAACGGTCTACGGAAATTTCCTTTCCGATAAATTGCTTCGCTTTATTAGAAAAAATTTCAGGGTCTCCGGTGGTGTAGAACTGCCGGGACCCTTTTTTTGAACATATAGAGGCCAGTTCGGGATGTCGACTTAAATAATCTTGCAAACTGGTGGCCACCAATTCACCCTGCCTAACAATCTTTATCATTGCCGGAAGGTCCTCGTTTATTTTTTTGAGTAAAAGAGGGTAGTGTGTGCAGCCCAATAAAATCGTATCGATCATGGGATCTTTTTCAATTAGTTGTTCCAGATATTTCTTGACAAAATAATCTGCCCCTTCACTTTCATGTTCTCCATTCTCAATGAGTGGAACCCACATAGGGCATGCCTGCTGACTAACTTCCAACCTGGGGAAAAACTTTGCGATCTCAATGGGATAGGACTCTGATTTAACAGTCCCTTCCGTAGCCAGGATTCCCACATGCTTAGACTTGGAAAGATTTCCTATCAGCTCCGTGGTCGGCCTAATGATCCCCAGAACCCGTCGATGCTCTGGCCCCTTCGGAAGATCGATCTGCTGAATATTTCGCAAGGCCCTCGCTGAGGAGGTGTTGCAAGCCAGGATCACCAGCTGGCAACCCCGGGAAAAAAGTTCCTGAACCGCTTGCAAGGTATATTCGTAGATCGTTTCAAAACCTCTGGGGCCATACGGAGCTCTTGCATTATCTCCCAGATAGATGAAATCGTAATTCGGAAGCAGGCGTTCGATCTTTCGAAAGACGGTCAAACCGCCGTAACCGGAATCAAAGATGCCAATAGGACCAGGTGAAGTATCGCTCATAGTTTTCCCTCCTGGAATAGTTTTGCGTAATCCTTAGCGAAGTAGGTCAGTATGATGTCAGCTCCCGCACGATGTATGCTGGTCAGTGCCTCGGGCATAGCTGTTTCAAAATCGAGCCAATCATTGGCGCAAGCAGCTGTGAGCATAGCGCATTCTCCGCTTACATGGTAAGCGGCAATGGGCAGTGTACTAGCTTCTTTGAGATCACTGATCACATCCAAATAATGGAGAGCTGGTTTTACCATCAACACATCAGCTCCCTCAAGCTCATCGAGCTCGGCTTCTATCAAAGCTTCCCTTCTGTTTGCCGGGTCCATTTGATAGGTCTTTTTATCTCCTTCTTTTGGGGCAGAGTCAAGCGCATCCCGAAAAGGACCATAGAAGGCACTGGCATATTTTGCTGTGTAAGAAAGTATCCCGGTTTCTGAAAAGCCCTCAAAGTCCAGGGCTTCCCGAATGAATTTAATCCGGCCATCCATCATGTCTGAAGGGCCAATCCAATCGAAGCCGGCTCTTGCTTGGGCCACAGCCATCTCACCTAGGATCGGTAGAGTTTGGTCATTCAGGATCTCCCCGTTTCGGACCAGTCCATCATGGCCATCAGAACTATAGGGATCCATAGCGACATCGCTACAAAGCATGACCTCCGGAAATCTGTCTTTAATCTTTTCAGCGGCCTTCAGATAAAAATTTGTGGGATCGATGGCATAGGTT
Source organism: Saprospiraceae bacterium (assembly GCA_013002475.1). GTDB lineage: Bacteria > Bacteroidota > Bacteroidia > Chitinophagales > Saprospiraceae > JABDJM01. The sequence goes on from JABDJM010000488.1 coordinate 1,809, forward strand.
GCCAGTTTATCTTTTAGCGGCTCATCCACCACAGGAAAAAGTATAAAGGATTGGATTCCTAATTTCAGAGACTCTTCAATTTCTATTAATAAGTGGTCTAATGAAAAGCGAAAGGTTCCAGGAAGAGAAGGGATAGCTTGTTTGATCCCATTCCCATCAACCAGGAACAACGGGAGAATCAATTGCTCAGGATGCAAGCGCGTTTCCCGAACCAGATTCCGGATGGCTATTGATTTTCTATTTCTCCTTGGTCTCTGTAGCATGCCTTACTTTTTTTTTTCTGGGATTCGAAGGTACGGGATCGTGACCATGCCCACCCCAGGGATGGCATCTAAAAATTCTCTTTAGGGCCAACCATGACCCTTTTATGACACCCCATTCTTCGATCGCCCCGATAGCGTAATGAGAGCAAGTGGGTACGAACCGGCATGTTTGGCCCAACAAAGGTGAAATGGCCACCTGATAAAAGCGAATAGGCAGTATGAATATTTTCTTTAACAAGTTCAAAAGGTAACTGTGTCTGATGGTTCCTTCCCGGTCAATAAAAAATAGGCTCGCTTCTCTCCTTTGTATCTGATTTGGACGATGTTGGTTTGATCATCATATAATTCAGTCAGCATGTCGTCTCTGACATTTACCTCATTAACATCTTTCAGATCAGGTATTTCCAGATAGATCCATACAGCCTGAAGATCCTCAGAAGCCTCTTTTCCAACATAATTATAAGAAGTTGTCTTTCCATTGATAGCAATCTGAAAATGATCATCTAAATAATCCAGTATTAGGCTATCTGCTTTTTCATACTCAAGTTCTGTATTCAATTTGAGAGAGGAAGAATCCAGTTTTTGTAAAGCGAGTTCCAGATCATCTACAAACACATGCATCATGATCTGAAAAGCCTTGTCGGATTCCGAATACTCAATAATGCATTTGCTGATGTGGATATCATGATCCAGGGAATTAGTATTCCCGAAAGACAAAATCATTGATAAAACCATCCAAAGCATCAAAACGGAATTTTTTCCCAAAGTAAAAATAGTGAAACCCCAATAGCCAAAATGCTCAAGGCTCCATTCCAATAACGCTTAGAGAGTCCAAATTGATTTACGATAAGCCAACTAATAGCGAGAATGACAAGTACAATGATGACCTGTCCCAGTTCTATGCCTATGTTGAAAGCCAATAATTGAATGACCAGCTCAGATTCTTCACCGGGCATCAGAGCCGAACGGAGGAAATTGCTGAAGCCCATTCCATGAATTAGCCCAAAACCCGCAGCCAGGAAATAATGGTTCCTGCGGAGACTTTCTCCCTTTTCAAGTGGTCCTCTTCGAAGATTATAAATACCCGTGAGAATAATAGTTACCGGGATCAGGATCTCAATAACATCCATAGGGAACCTAATAATGTCCAAACCCGCGCCGATCAGGGTAATGGAATGCCCGAGTGTGAAACCCGTTGCCAGAAGGATCACCTGTCTCCAATGACTGATCGTGAACACAGCACATAAGGCCAGCAAAAACAGCATGTGATCATAGGCTCCCAGATCAGCGATATGATCACGGCCTAGCTTCAGATAGGTCCAAAAGACAGAATCCATATCCCAAAAATAAAAAAGCTCCCTTTGGTAATCCGAAGGGAGCTTTAAATTCGTACCTGTGTTTAGTATCTGTAATAGTCAGGCTTATAAGGCCCTTCTTTTCTTACTCCAATGTAATCGGCTTGCTCCTGGCTCATTTCTTCCAGCTCTACGCCAATCTTATCAAGGTGCAACCTGGCCACTTTTTCATCAAGGTGCTTAGGAAGCATATAGACTTGATTGTCGTACTGGTCAGAGTTCACCCACAATTCAATCTGGGCAAGTACCTGGTTTGTGAATGAGTTGGACATAACGAAACTTGGGTGGCCGGTAGCACAACCCAGATTTACTAGTCTGCCCTCAGCAAGTATTAGTACATCCGAACCATCGATCGTGTATTTGTCTACCTGAGGCTTGATCTCAACCTTGGTACTACCGTAGCTGTTGTTCAACCATGTCATGTCGATCTCATTATCGAAGTGACCAATGTTGGCAACGATGGTTTTATCCTTCATCAAACGGAAATGCTCCTCAGTTAAGATGTCCTTATTTCCAGTCGCAGTAACAACAATGTTTGCTTGTGGAATGGCATTGTTCATTTTCTTAACTGCATATCCATCCATGGCTGCTTGAAGGGCACAAATAGGATCGATCTCAGTAACGATCACTCGGCAGCCGGCTCCTCTTAGAGAGGCAGCAGATCCTTTTCCAACATCACCGTATCCAGCAACAACGGCAACTTTTCCAGCCATCATCACATCAGTTGCTCTTCTGATCGCGTCTACGCATGATTCTTTGCAACCGTATTTGTTGTCAAATTTTGATTTGGTAACAGAGTCATTCACATTGATACAGGGTAGTGGCAATTTGCCATTAACCTGACGGTCATACAAGCGGTGAACACCGGTAGTTGTTTCTTCAGAGATACCTTTGATAGCATCCACCATCTCCGGGTATTTGTCTAAAACCATATTCGTGAGATCCCCTCCATCATCAAGGATCATGTTTAGCGGCTGCCCATCAGGGAAAGCGGCTAGTGTTTGCTCTATACACCAGTCAAATTCTTC
>JABDJM010000495.1 GCA_013002475.1 Saprospiraceae bacterium
GGCTTTGTCAATTACCTCCATGAATCTAGAGTGGATCCAAAGTGGAATTCCCCAAGCCAGGATCAGGTAGTATAGGTTTAAAACGGTAAAACAGAGATACGTTGATACGATAAACCAAATAGGAGCCAACCAGTATGCCCACCTCACCCAATTCTTGGTCAAAAGCACCGGTTTCTCTTTCATCCATTCCAGGAGAATATCAAAATCTCTTTTCGCATCCTTAATGGAGAATCCACTTGCTTGAAACTCTTGTCGCCAGCTTAGCTGATCAGAAAGTTCAATGATAGATTCACGACGAGGAGGGAGGATATTTGGTTTTGCCGGAATCAGCAACCAATTTGCCAGGGTCCCATCGCCCAAATGTGTGGAAGCTCTATTGACATATTGAAATAAGGAGTGGTCTCCAAGAATATCCAGATCTGCGGCGTAGACGTGGGATTTTGGAAGGAATTGATCTCCTGTCCTTAGGTTTGAAAAGTTATGCCCTATGAGATTGGCCTCCTTTCGGTTGATCTCGGACATGGCTTTCAAAAACTCAATCTTGGATTGAAGGCGGAGGGAATGTCGCACCATAAATGCGAATACTAAGATGCTCACAAAAAGAACTGCAATCCCACCGTATGTGCTAAGTGTAAAAACAAACAGGGTCAAGCCCAGGCCCAAGACAAAATGGGCCAACCGAACCAAAGAGAACCTGAATGCCTTTTTCTGCATGGCCTTGCTCTCCACTGCAAAATTCTTCATTCTGGTCTTGTAATCCCGTATTAGTCTTTCCCAGTCTTGTTTCATCAATAATGAGTGTTACAAAGTCCCCGTCCGAAAAATGGTATTTTAGCGCTTCCATTATGAGCGTAAAATCTCTGAACAATCGGATACTTTTTGGTTTGTTTGTCAAGCAGCTTAGGCAGGAAAAAAAACTTTCTTTCTCTGACTTAGCAAAAGCTAGTGGCATGTCTGTTTCTTACCTGAATGAAATTGAAAAAGGGAAGAAATACCCCAAGCCTGAAAAGCTAGCTGCTTTGGCAAAAGCGCTCAATGTTACCAGTCTTACTTTAGAAAATCAAATATTCCCTCAAAGTCTGGCTCCTGTTAAGGAATTATTGGAATCAAACTTTCTTAATGAGCTTCCTTTGGACCTTTTTGGGATTGAGCTTTCAAAGGTTGCTGAGATCATCGCCAACTCCCCTCTCCGGGTGGGGGCTTTTATCAATACGCTGGTTGAACTTAGTCGCAACTATGCCCTTCGGGAAAGTCACTTCTTCTTTGGGGCCCTCAGGGCATATCAGGAATTGAACTATAACTACTTCGGAGATATCGAAGAGGCTGCTCTCACCTTTTCCAAAGGGCATCAGTTAGAAAACCTGGACTCTATTCCAGTGGAAACTCTAGCGGGCATCCTTGAAGATGATTTTGGGTATGACATCGTAGAAAACGGACTTGACAAATACCCCGAGTTCAAAAACATGCGATCCCTCTTTGTCCCTAAACAGAAAAAGCTACTCCTGCAAAGAGGAATCAATCGGATGCAAAAGGCCTTTCAACTGGGAAAAGAAATTGGGTTTAATCACCTTGGCTTAAAGGACCGATCATTGACCTCCTCTTTGTTGAAGGTGGATAATTTTGATACAGTACTAACACACGCCACTGCAGCCTATTTTTCAGTAGCCCTATTGATCAACCTTAAGCGATTTACCAATGATCTTGAGGGTTTCTTTTCCAATGAGGAATGGGATGGCCAGGCCTTTATGGGCTTGATGAAAAAATATAGCGCCGCCCCGGAAATGTTCTTCCAGCGGCTCACAAATGTCCTTCCCAAAAAATTTGGGATCAAAAAGCTCTTTTTCCTGAGGTTTCTTCATGACCCCAGCCAGGATCGATTCGAGATAGACAAAGAATTGCATCTTCATAGAAAGCACCATCCTCATAGCAACGGCCTTCGTGAACATTACTGCCGGCGTTGGATGGCTCTAACTTTGCTCAATGAGTTACATGAAATGGAGTCTACCGGAAAGTATGTAGGAACTATTGCCGGGGTGCAGCGATCAAAATTCTTTGGCACTGAAGATGAATATCTTGGCTTCACGGTCGCTCGGCCCGCCAATCCTCAATCTCCGTACAATGTGTCCCTAACACTTGGAATGATCATTGATGAGGACTTGAGATCCAAGATCAAATTTGTGGACGACCCCGCCATACAAGTAAAAGAAGTAAACACAACTTGTGAAAGATGTCCGATTGAGGATTGTGCGGAAAGAAGTGCTGAGCCCAAGATCATCAGGAAAAGAGAGCGTCGCAAAGCAATGCTTAAGCGATTACAAAACCTGGAATAGGATCACATGTTCCTGGCCCTATCAGCTGTTGCGGCCAGGGCGGCTTCTTTTAGTGCTTCAGCATAAGTGGGATGCGCATGGCTTATTCTGCCGGCATCTTCCGCTGAGGCCCGGAATTCCATCAGGGCCACCGCCTCCGCAATTACGTCCGCCGTTCTGGGGCCAACCATGTGAACTCCCAAAATTTCGTCAGTTTCCTTATGTGCCAGCACTTTGACCATTCCATCTATGTCCATACTTGCCCGGGCCCTGCCCAGCGCACGAAACGGAAACTTCCCGCTCTTATAGGGAACTCCTGCTTCCTTCAATTGCTCTTCAGTCTGACCTACTGCGGCCACCTCCGGCCAGGTATACACGACACCTGGAATTAGGTTATAGTTGATATGAGGTTTTTCTCCAGCAATATATTCGGCAACAACTACACCTTCCTCCTCAGCCTTATGAGCTAACATCGCACCACGAATAACATCCCCAATAGCATATATGCCCTCTTCATTCGTCTGCATATGATCGTCTACCAGTACTCGTCCACGCTCATCAAGTTGCACTGCGACATTTTCCAGGCCAAGGTTATCTGTATAGGGTCGGCGACCAATAGCAATAAGGCAGTAGTCAGCTTTTAAGTCAAATTTTTTCGACCCGTCTTTGCTTTCAACCCCAACCGTCACCGTTCGGCTGGTGCTCTTGACATCAGTCACCTTATGGCTAAGGTGAAACTTAATGCCTAATTTCTTCAATGCCCTTCTCAGTTCTTTGCCACAATCTTTATCCATCCCTGGTATCAGGCGATCCATAAACTCCACAACTTCAACTTCTGTCCCAAGACGTGCAAATACAGAACCCAGCTCAAGACCAATTACTCCAGCACCAATAATCACCATCCGTTTTGGAACCTTATCAATGTTCAGGGCCTCTGTGGATGTGATCACTCGTTTTTTATCATAATTGAATGCCTCGGGAGTGACTGGTTTCGAACCGGTGGCTATAATCGTCTTTTCTGTTTGTATCGTTTTTTTGGTTCCGTCAGAAGCAGTGATCTGGATCTCGTTTTTAGAAAGAAATGATCCATGACCATGATGGACATCAATCTTGTTTTTCTTCATCAGGAAATCTATGCCCTTTGTGGTTTGAGAAACCACTTCATTTTTCCGTTGGATCATTTGGGCCATATTTACGGTAAGCCCATTCAGGTCAATTCCATGTTCCGGAAATCGGTGCGCAGCATTATGGTAATGCTCACTAGAGTCCAATAAGGCTTTTGAGGGAATGCAGCCTACATTCAGACAAGTTCCTCCAAGGGTATCGTAGCGTTCGATCAGAGCCACCTTCATTCCAAGTTGAGCAGCTCTAATAGCTCCAACATATCCCCCAGGGCCAGAGCCAATAATTGTCAGATCATATTTCATCGCACAGATTTTTTAAGCCGGGCAAAGGTATATATTATAACCCTTTGAGGCTCCCTGCGGTTGCAAAAATGATGGACTATTGTTTATCCTTTTTGGGTGGACGTCCTTTCTGGTTGCCTGGGCCTCTTTTTTTCGGTTTGCGTTGACCGCCTCCCTTGGACTTTGGGCCCCTGGAGTCTCTTTGGCCCTGTTGTGGTTTGCGATTTTTACGTTGGGGGCGCTTTCTTCTTTTCTTGCGGCGTTTTTCTTCTGGTGGAAGTTCAATGACGCCTGTCAGATCATCTGTCTCCATCTCCGGATCATCACCCATTTCAGCGAGTTCCAATTGGAAATGCCCGATCTCCTGAGGAATCTTACCCTCCGCATTCATATCTAAGACCTTCTGCACCTGCTCGATGGGCAGTACGTAGAGCCTACCTTTCACCTTATCGTTTCTATAAGCATAGAACATCAGCCTTTTGAAGATATTTGTTTTGATCAGATGCGCCGCTCCTGCCTCGGTCTGCAGGACATCCGCATTTTTTGGAAAATCTTCAAGAGCGTCCATATAGGTATCCAGCTCGTAATTCAAACAGCATTTGAGCCGACCACACTGCCCACTCAATTTAGCCTGATTGATCGCCAGGTTTTGATAACGGGCCGCAGCTGTAGAAACAGACTTAAAATTACTTAGCCAGGTCGAACAACAAAGTTCACGACCACAGGATCCAAGACCACCGATCCTGGCCGACTCTTGCCTTGCTCCAATTTGTCGCATTTCGACCTTAACCCTGAAGTCCCGTGCAAAGTGTTTGATCAGCTCCCGGAAATCGACCCTCCCCTCTGCAGTATAATAGAAGGTTGCTTTCCTAAGATCGCTTTGATACTCGATATCACCGATCTTCATTTCCAGCTTCAGACTCCTTGCAATGACTCTGGCCTGAATTAATGTGGGCAGTTCCCGATCCCTGGCCTGGTCCATTCTTTCAAGATCTCTATTGTTTGCCCGGCGCACAATCTTATGGAAATCTGCATCTTCCGGCACCCGCTTTTTCTTCATCTGGAGCCTTACCAATTCCCCGCTCAAGGTTACCTTTCCAACGTCCAGTCCGTTTCCGGTTTCAACTACGACCATATCACCGGTTGAGCTCCGGGTATAAGGTGGGTTAAAGAAAAAAGCTTTGCGAGATCCATTCTTAAAACTTACCTCAACTATATTCTTGTCTTTAGGATCTTTTAATTCCACATTCGTCAGCCAATCATATGTGTTCATTCGATTGCAGCCTCCTGTCGCACATCCCCCATTTCCATTGCACCCTAAAGGTTTTCCATCCTGACTTGTTCTACAACTTGCGCAACTCATATATCATGTTTTATATAGACAGGAAAACTTAGTTTTCCTTAAATATTTGGTGGAGCTTAAATGAGGCATCCATAAAAAGGATCCTTGGATTGGCGTTTCGCTCCACGTAAAAAGTGCAGTCATCCATCAAGGAAGACATGCTTTCAATTTTTTGCCAGTCAAGTACCCGACTCATCTTTTGGGCACTGACCAACTCTGTCTCAAGAAGTCTGATCTTTTCTGAATCCTGCCAACCCATGACCAAACACTCTCTTAAAAAATGGAGCCCGTATTGCAACAGGTATTTCTGTTTTTCCCGGCCCATTCCTGAGATCTCATTTACAACATCTACAATATCTTTTCCATTCCCCTGCCATGCTTTACGCATCCAGTCCAAAAAAAGTTTTGAAGTACTATCATCTTGTACTCCCAGGATTTTTTGGGCCATCCTGAAATTCCCCTGGCTTGTTTTTGAAACAGATTTTGCCAGGAGTGGATCGACTCCCTCAGTCCTTAACTGCTGTTCAATAACCTCCGTAGATAAGGCGGGGACTTTTAACAGCTGACATCTTGATAATATTGTCGGTAAAATGTTCTGGGTATTCTCTGCAACGAAAATGAAATAGGTATTACTGGGTGGTTCCTCAATGATCTTGAGCAAACGGTTTCCTTCTTTGACAAGAAATTCCGGCATCCAAAGGACGAGGATCTTATTTTCACTTTCAAAGGGCTTGAGAGATAGTTTATGGATGATCTTATTGCACTCTGCCGCGGTTATGTTTCCCTGCTTATTCTCCGCATCCAGATGCTGAAGCCAATCATGAACATTGAAATACGGAGATTTAGAAAGTGCTTCTCTCCATTGCTTCAAAAAATCTGTGGAAAGGGCTTTGCCACCAACAGTAGGATAGGAG
>JABDJM010000586.1 GCA_013002475.1 Saprospiraceae bacterium
GGGGATACAGGCGAAATGCCCGCCATTGATCTTAAGTTAGAAATTAAGGACGGAACCGTAAAGTACCCTGATATTCGAGGAGGGATCAGCAAGATATTTACCAGAGGAACCATTGCTGGGGACCTCGATAATATAGATGGTATTGAGATCGATATTCCTGAATTTCGTTTTCTACTAGATGGCGAACCCTTTGAGGCACGTGTCCATCTCGAAAACTTGGAAAGCGACCCCAGATTCGATGGAAAGATCAAGGGGAAATTAGATCTGAACCTGGTCCATAAACTTATACCTATGGAGGGTGTACAGGAACTAGGTGGACAGATCTCAACGGATCTGGAGGGGAAAGCCTCCTTCAGCCAAATCCAATCCGGTAATATCAATGATCTGGACTTTGGAGGAGTTGCCAGCGTAGACCAACTGATTTATGATGTCGGCGGTCAGCCATCGATTAGGATCCGCACCGCTGATGTCGATCTCACACCGCGATCCATGGATATAAAAAACCTTGTGGGCGAGTACGGTAAATCGGATTTTACCGGGACTGTCAGCGTAGAAAATTTTCTGGCTTTGGTTATGCCCGAAACGACTATGAAGGGCTCATTCGATCTTCAGTCAAATAACTTAGATATCAATCAATTGCTCACCTATGAAGAAGAAGGAATGGAGGATACTGCTGAGGATAGTGATGTTTTTGACCGGTTTGATTTTGAAGGAAAACTACAGGCAAGTCACGTCAAATATGATGTCTATCCATTAAATGACATTTCCTTTTCAGGAAAAGTGACCCCAAATGAGATCAGCGTCTCATCTGCCCGGGGATTATTAGGGAAATCCGATTTTACCCTTGACGGTACCATTAAAGATGTCTACCAATATCTGTATCAGGAAGGTGAAATAACTGGCAACCTTAATCTCCACTCAAAAACTCTGGATCTAAACGAATACCGGGAATTTGGTAATAGCCCAACAGCAAAAACTATTAGTAATTCTGAGGAATCCATGGCAGTCCAAATTCCAGATCGGACAAACATTAAGATCCTGGCAAACATTGACAAGTTGTATTACGAGGACTTTGATCTGAGCAACGCCCGGGGGCAGGTGAATCTAAAAGATCAGGCTGCAGAGTTGAAGAATGTGACCATGAATGGCTTGGGGGGAAAAATGTCTTTTGATGGGAAGTATGATACCAAGGATAATGAGCACCCAAGATTTGACCTGAATTATTCTCTAAATAAAGTTGAGTTCAGACCAGTCTATAAATATTTGAACACATTCAAACTCCTGGCACCTATCGGAGAATACATCGATGGAAATTTTGATTCTAGCATGTCATTTTCAGGAACCTTAGACAAAAACCTGAATCCCGTCATTGATGACCTAACTGCGGATGGATTTCTGCAAACCTTTAATGCCATTTTAAAATCATTTCCGCCATTAGAAAAAATCGGAGACCAACTAAATCTGAATTATTTTAAAAGCATTCCCCTTAAGGGCTCGAAAAATTTCTTTGAGATACGGGACGGAAAGCTTCTCGTAAAGGACATTAAACAGACTGTTCAGGATATTGATCTTTTGGTCAACGGGTCTCATGGTCTAAACTCGGACATGGACTACTACATTAAGGCAAAGATCCCGCGAGATAAGTTCCGTGGTCAGGTGGCCTCCGAAATCAGCAAGGGAATTGGCTTGCTTGGGGATCTGGCATCAAAGGCGGGCTTGGACATCAGCCAGGGTGCCTTCATTAACCTTGGTATTAACCTAACAGGGAGCCTAAAATCTCCAAGGGTCTCCTTCAAAGTCCTTGGTTCCGACGGGGAAACTACCTTTACTGAGGAAGTAGTGACGACTGTAAAAGAAACAGTAAAGGAGGCAGTGGATTCTGTAAAGACAACGGTAACGGAGAAAGTCGATGAGGAGAAGGCAGCTCTTAAGGAGAAAATGGACAAGGAGGTTGAGGCTGTCATGAAGTTAGCCGAAAAACAGGCAGAAGCCGCAAGAGCGGCGGGAAAACGGACTGCTGATCAGACGAGGCAATTAGCCAATAAGCAAGCTGATAAGCTAGTCAAGGATGCCGGGAATAATTTCCTAAAAAAGAAAGCGGCAGAACTTGCAGCAGACAAACTTCGTGAGCAGGCGGATAAGAAGGCAAACGAAATACAAATCCAGGCAAACCAAAGGGCTGACGATATCATGGCGAAAGCCCGGAAGAAAGCTGATGATATTAAAGCCAAATACGGAGATCTCTAAGCTGGCCAATTGTTACCTTTGATGTGCCTATGCTAAAAGCCATCTCACCTATCGATGGGCGGTATGCCGCCAAAACACAGCCACTTTCAGAGTACTTTTCGGAGTATGCTTTGATCCGATACAGGGTCCTGGTGGAAGTCAAGTATTTTTCAGCTTTGTGTCAGTCGGGAATCCCCCAACTAGCCCATATTAATCCAGAAGATCTAAAAAAAATCGATCAGTTAGTTTCAGACTTCGGTTTGGAGGAAGCAGAAGAGATCAAGGAGATCGAAAAAACTACCAACCACGATGTAAAGGCAGTAGAGTATTTTCTCAAAAAGCAATTTGAGAAGATCGGTCTAAATGAGGTGTCTGAGTTTATTCATTTTGGACTTACCTCACAAGACATCAATAATACCGCGACCCCTTTGATGCTAAAGGAGGCTTTGGACGGGGTCTATTACCCCAGCCTGGAGGGCCTGGTGGCGCATCTTAGCACTTTTGCGGAGGAATGGAAGTCAATACCAATGTTGGCCCGGACGCATGGGCAGCCAGCGAGCCCGACGCTCCTAGGGAAAGAGATGATGGTATATGTGGAAAGGCTGTTTGCACAGCTGTTGCTCCTGAAGCAAGTACCAATTACAGCAAAATTTGGTGGAGCCACCGGAAACATGAATGCTCATTTCGTCGCCTTTCCCCAAAAAGATTGGTTGGCTTTTGCTAACAACTTTGTCCAGGAGAAATTAGAATTGTCCAGGCTTCATTACACCACGCAAATTGCTCACTATGATAACCTGGCAGCTATCTTTATGGGCATGAAAAGGATCAATACCATCCTAATTGATTTTTGCAGGGATATCTGGACTTATATTTCAATGGATTATTTCAAGCAAAAAGTAGAGGCTGGAGAGATCGGCTCCTCTGCTATGCCGCATAAAGTGAACCCCATTGACTTTGAAAATGCAGAGGGCAATCTCGGCCTGGCAAATGCCTCTTTCACACATCTGGCTGACAAGCTACCCATTTCAAGATTGCAAAGAGATCTGACCGACAGCACCGTTCTCAGGAACATCGGCGTACCTATGGCCCATACAATGATCGCGCTGAAGTCCATCCAAAAAGGTATGGGTAAGCTTTTGCTTAATCAACCAAAGTTGGAGGAAGATCTCGAGGACAATTGGATGGTGGTCGCTGAGGCGATCCAGAATGTATTAAGGAGAGAATCATTTCCAAAACCTTATGAAGCCCTTCTTACACTTACCAGAGGTAAAGGGCCAATTTCACAAACGGAAATACACTCGTTTATTGATGGCCTTGATATTTCCAATGAGGTCAAAGCTGAGCTCAAGGCGATCACTCCACATAATTACGTAGGAAAAAACTGATCAGAGAAGGGATTGAATGACCTCCGCAGTTACGAGGTTGCCGGATTGCTGCGGACTTGCGTAGGCAATCTTTCCATTCTTATCCACAATAAATACGGTTGGCAGTTTTTTCACACCGAAATGCTGAGCCACTTCGTTTCCAAAAACTCCTCCCTGTCCGGCAAAAACATGCCTTCCTGCAATTTGATTTTGACTTAGATAACGTTGCCAGGCCCCTTCCTCCCTGTCAAGGCTAACATACAAAAAGACAACATCCGAGCCCTCAAATGACCTTTTCCAATATTTGCTGTTCCTGATCTGGGTGATACAGGGGCTACACCAGGTGGCCCAAAAATCCAAATAGACTACCGAGCCTTTCAACTCCGATAGCTTAACCGGTGCTCCAAAAATGTCAGTTAGCTCAAAGTCGGGAGCTTCGTCCCCGATCCCCAGTCCACGGTTTTCCTGGTAAAGGGATATAAGGCTATTTACGAAATCATCATTGGGGCAGGAATCTACATAACCTCTAACCTCGGCTAGTATGGACGCCGAATCCCCTCTTCTGATCCCCCTTGCTAAATGTTGGCCTTTGGCCCACCAAAACACTTTTCCGGAAAAATGATCCTCAATGACTTTACTCAGATCATCATTACTC
>JABDJM010000510.1 GCA_013002475.1 Saprospiraceae bacterium
CCCTAGTGAGGTGGCATTTACATCTTTAAAATCATAATTGATACACCCTGCACCTGGTGGAGTTATATGTCCGGCCACGGCGGCTGCATCAAGGGTTCCGAATGAGCCGGTTCCAACATTCAAAACAACATTGGGATCGGTGACCATCACATTACACTGCCCGCTAAGGCCTAAAGAATATCCAAACGAAAATAATACACTGAAAATGAGTGTCTTAAAAAAAGCTTTTCGTTCGGTCTTGGGAAAGGAATACGAAATCGACCTCCCCCTGAAAATCAGGGACGTAGACCTAGAAATCATAACTCTGTTTTTGGGCTTATCCAGGGATAAGCCTGGGTTAAAAAATTGCACAGTTGTTCAATACACATAGGTGTATCGGACCAAAAATACCAAAAAAGATATTACAATAATCCATAATATCTAATTATTTAAGGTACTGTTACTAATCTCGAAATTCGATCAACTTTGCTGGGCCAGAAGTCGGCAAATACAAGCGATCACCATCAAAGAAGGGAAATCTGCCTTGGGGAAAGATTTTCTCAAGGATGGGATTAATGTTTGTCGGCTTTCAAATTACTGTATTTCAATCACAAATGAACTACAGGTTTTCAAAAATAGTGTTTCTTGCCAATTAATTGCAACTCATTGGAAATGAAATTGAAATCCCAGGCTTTTGCTCTTTTTATTTTTCTGATTGGCCTGGGCCCTTTTCAGAATGGAATTAGTCAGCAAAATCTGAACACAGAACTAGTTGTCAATCATTTGCTTACAGATGATCGATACTCAGGGTCTTGGGTATATGTCGATGAATTTGAAAGGGAATATGCCTTGCTAGGTGCCAAAACAGGTACTGCAGTAATCGAGATTATTGGACAAGATTCCAGCTTCCTTAGAGGATTCATTCCTGGTCCAGCCAGTAACTGGCGGGAGATAACAAGCCTAGGCGATTTTGCCTTTGTAACAACTGAAGGGGCTGATTCCATTGGGATGCAGGTAATAGACCTTAGTCCCTTGCCCCAGGATTCACCTGTATTAGTAACACAGTTTGTCGAACAGTTCGACAGAGCCCATATCATTCAGAGAGATGTTTATTCTGAAGATCCATATGTCTATGTAATTGGAACCCAAACCAGCCAGGGTGTCCATATTATTGATGTCCAGGATCCTGAAAATCCTGTTCAAATTGGTTTATATGAACCCGGTTACTACATCCATGATGCCCATGTAAAAGGGGATAAGATGTTTTGCGCTGCATTTTATGAAGCGAAAATGGACATTGTAGATATTTCAGACAAAACGAATCCCACTCTCATTGCTAGCATTGAAGACCCGGGAGTGAACACTCATTCCTCCTGGCTTACTGAAGATGATAAATATTTGATTGTAACCGATGAGGCAGACGGTTTTCCATCCAGGATCTGGAACATAGAAGACCTTGAAAACATTTTTGAGGTGTCTACCTATTCGGCCAATTTGGAAAGCCTCGTTCATAATCCATACATAAAAGGAGACTTCGCTTTTATTAGCCATAATACCGAGGGGCTTCGGATTGTTGATTTGGTAGATCCCAGGTACCCGGTAGAAGTTGGATACTATGACACCTATAATGGTCCAAGTGGTGGCTTTTCAGGTTTGTGGTCAGCTTGTCCCTTTTTACCCTCTGGTAAAATCGTAGGTGGGGATCGGACCCGGGGATTATTTGTTTGGGATTTCAATGAAACTTTTGCAGGAAGGATATATGGCAGAGTAGAGGATGCAAGTACTGGTAACCTTCTACCGGATGCTTTGATCGAAACTCAAATAGCAGGACTAGATACCTTAATTCAGGTTGACGAAAATGGAGAGTTTGTTCTGGCATTTTATCCCCAGTGGATATTCGTCGAGGTTTCCGCACCCGGGTATGAATCCCGGACAGAAAATATTGATCTATCTGTGGGAGGTTCTGAGAACATTATTTTTCAACTCGACCTGATTTCTTCAGTGAGCAACTCTGGAGGATCTGACCCAATTCTTTTTCCGAATCCAGGTGGAGATTGGATATCTATTTCAAAGTTAACCGAAGGAAATCCTAGTATTTCGGTAGTTGATGTTTTTGGAAAAACCTGGCCAACTAACTATTCTTTTAAATCTGACCAGATATCTGTAGATATTTCAAAGTTACCTGGTGGACTCTATTTCCTTATTATTCATGAAAGAAAGCCCCTGTCATTTTGTAAGCAGTAGAGCTTATTGCTGGCGCAAAAAGTACAGCCTCAGTCTAATAAGATTCCATAAATCACTGCGTTACCTAACATTACTGGGATTTTCATATCTTTAAAAAGGTCGAAAACCATAGTTATGCAATCTGCGCCCCAAAGCTACGAGGAGGGTATTGTTCAGTATTATGAGCAATGCCAGATCGATTATGAGTTGGTATGGCATCTGAATTCTCAGATGTGTATGCATTATGGGTATTGGACCCCTTCAACAAAGACTTTCCAGGATTCACTTTTGCAAATGAATCGGGAGCTCATTTCCCAGGTCAATATTTCCAAAAATGATCATGTATTAGATGCCGGTTGTGGTGTTGGCGGATCTTCGATTTTCCTTGCAAAAAACATTGGCGCCAGAGTCACTGGAATCACATTAACACCCAGTCAGGTGGAGGAGTGTAAAAAAATGCCCTAAAGCACAATGTGAATGGCCGGGTAGATTTTCAGAAACAGAATTATTTGGCAACCAGTTTTGAAGACGGAACTTTTGATGTAGTCTGGGCTATTGAAAGTGTCTGCTATGCAAAAGATAAATTGGATTTTTTGAAGGAGGCCTATCGGGTCCTTAAACCTGGTGGCAGATTGATAGTTGCAGATTTCTTTGCTGAGCCCACGGCGCCAGGAAGTAGTGAGGAAAAACTATTGGATAAATGGACCAACACCTGGGCAATAGATTCTTATGCTCTTACAGATGTCTTTCACGAGAAGTCCAAAAAAGCAGGGTTCTCTGAAATTGTGATTCGGGATGCAACGCAGAATGTTTTGCCAAGTATTAAGCGATTGTATAGGTCTTTCTTTCCCGGGGTCCTTGTGACTACCGTCTCTCAAACTTTTGGCTTTCGGAACAAGGTTCAAACGGCAAACACCTGGTCAACTTATTACCAATACAAAGCCTACAAAAAGGGCTTGTGGAAATACAATATCATTTCGGCGATTAAACCCAAATAACCCAAAAACTGCCACCGGATGAAAGGCATTGCCTCAGAATTAAATATAGATCAGAAAATGGCTGAATTGATTTTCGAGTCAGTCACTTCCCTGATTTATAAAACCAGGGAAGGAGAAAACGATGTTATTTTAAAAGTGCTAAAGGAGAATTCCCCTGATTCAGATTCCCTGCTCAAATTTTTTAATGAATTAGACATATCGAAAGACCTTGATAGCACTTTCGCACGTAGAGCAATTCGAAAAGAAAAGATAGGAGATAAGTATGCCTTAGTCCTTCGCTATTTTGACGGGGAGACGATAAACGAAGCCTTTGTAAAAAGCAAGCGACCTTTCGAAGATGTTTTAACGATGGCTATTAAGGCTAGTGATTCCCTTAGCTATTTACATCATCAAAAAATCATTCATAAGGATATCACGAAAGATAACCTCATGGTTAGTCAGGATTTGTCCAGGGTTAGTTTTATTGACTTTGGATTAAGTTCCAAAGTTGATCTGAAGTTGAATGGATTAACAAATCCCGATTTGATTGATGGCAACCTTTTCTACATTGCCCCTGAGCAGGCGGGAAGAATGAACAGGAAGATAGATTACAGGTCAGACCTGTATAGTTTTGGGATTGTGCTTTATGAGATCCTTACTGGTAAGCTTCCTTTTCAATCTGAGGATAGTCTGGAACTGGTGCATAAGCATATGACGGAAGTGGCACCTTCTCCCACTCAAGTCGTGCCGGAGGTTCCTAATATGGTATCACAAATTGTGATGACCTTATTGAACAAGAATGCAGAAGATCGGTATCAAAGCTCTATTGCATTGAAAAAGGATCTTCAGCAATGTCTTGACTTGTTTAGGCGATTTGGAAAAATCGACTCATTTCAATTGTCTGCCCATGAATTCACTGGTCAGTTTCGGATCCCCGAAAAGCTGTATGGCCGGGAAAATGAGGTAAAGCAAATTCTTACCGCCTTTGACCAAATCCATACTCCCACAGTAGAGGCAATTTTTGTTGCAGGTTATTCGGGTGTTGGGAAATCAGCACTGGTGAATGAGGCTCACATTCCGATCACGAAAAGAAAGGGATATTTTATCCGTGGAAAATTTGATCAGTTCCAAAAGGATGTTCCATATTTTGCCTTAGCAGAAGCGCTAAAACAGTTTTGTCGGTATCTGCTTACGGAGGAGAAAAGCAAAACAGAGTTTTTTAAAGAAAGGATACTAGAATTTGTTGGAGAGTTGGGCCAAATAATTGTCGATGTTGTCCCACAGCTCGAACTTATTTTAGGAGCCCAACCTGAGGTTCCGGAATTAGAGCCACTCGAAAATTCTATTCGATTTGAGAACACTTTTCAAGAGTTTTTCAAAGCTATTTGCGTACCTGAACATCCTCTGGTTTTGTTTCTGGATGATTTGCAATGGGCAGATATCGGAAGCCTTCAATTAATAAAACACCTAATAATAGATCCAGAAAATCCCAACTTTCTTTTGATTGGAGCTTATAGGGATAATGAGGTGGATGAATCGCACCAACTAAGCATTCTTTTAAAAGAGGCAAGGACGAGGAATGCCCATTTAACAGAGATAAATCTGCAGCCTCTTTCTGAGGAAAATGTTCGCCAGATGATCCTGGAGACACTTCATGAGGAGTCACCAGAAGTTGAAGAGTTTGCCCAGATAGTCTTCAGGAAAACACATGGAAACGCCTTTTTTACTATTCAATTGATCAATGGAATCTTTGATGAAGGACTGGTTGAGTATGATCTGAAAAGCAACCGCTGGAAAATAAATTTGGAGGGTATCAGACAAAAGAAATTTTCCGAGAATGTGGTGGAGTTTATGGCTGGGAAGTTAGAACGGTTACCAGCGAAATCTCAAAAGGCATTACAACTTGCTTCCATCATTGGCAATCAATTTGAAATAAGCTTATTGGCAAGCTTGTGCGATCAAACTCAAAAATCCACTCTTGAAGATTTAATGCCTGCTATTGAGGAGGAACTCATTATTCCTGGTGAAGGAGATTTCAAATTGATCAGTATTGATGAATGGGAGCCAGACAAGGAATTCACATTTTCTTTTTTGCATGACCGCGTTCAACAAGCTGCTTATTCACTCCTCGAAGAGGATCAAAGAACCAAGTATCATTACACTATCGCCGAGCTGCTCAGTTCAGGCGAAACAGCTGAGGAGGATCTCTTTGAAACGGTTTACCAGTATAATAAAGCACTTGACCTTATTTCGGATGATCAAAAGCGTCTAAATATTGCTGACCTAAACTTGAAAGCCTCGGGGAAAGCAGCTAATGCTTCAGCATACTCTTCAGCAGGCGTCTTCCTGGAGGTGGCCAATAAATTACTTACTCAAGAAGACTGGAAATCCAACTATGATCTGACGAGGGGAGTCAAGTCCATGGCCGCAGAAGTCTTTTACATAAACGGGGATCTTAAAAAAAGCGAAACCTATATTCAGGAGTGCCTTGATCATTCTACATCGGACATTGACAGGGGGGACGCATATTTTTTACGGATGCTAATTCTTTCTCTTACAAATCTGTACGGGGAGGCAATTGATGTTGGGAGAACTGCCTTAAAAGGTTTGGGATTTATTTTTCCAGATAAAGAAATAGAAAAGCATATTGCGGAGCATATCGGATTTCTTTTTCAATACTTTGAAAAAAAACCAATACCGAGTACTTCTTCTAATCCGGACATGACAGGTGAAAATAACCTGGCCATCATAAAGCTGCTGGATAATTTTTCCATGCCTACCTACGTAGGGGGTTTTACCAATGAATGGATTTTGCAAGCCCTTATGAAAATCAAGTTCAGTCTTGAACAGGGTAATACTCCGGAGACTGCATACGCCTTTAGCGAGTTGGGCTTGATCCTTAATCTCCAGGGATATTATGACTTCGCGCTTCAAGCAGGACAAATGTCAAAGGTGCTTGCGGAGAAATATGAAAAGAGGTCTCTTATGCACAAGGCCAGGAGCTTTCACTTAATCGCTAATTATAACCTGGTCTGGCATCAGCATATAGACAATATCGCAGAGATCAATGATGAAGGATTTAGGGCGAGTATGGATTCCGGTGAGCTCATTTTTGCCGGGTATACAAACTTCCATCCTTTTTTCAATAAGTTTTACGCGGGGTCTGTTAACCTGCTGGAGATCAAAAAGGATTTTGATTCCGCAAAAAAATTCAATGAAGGCATTCACCATGATCTTGCCCTTGATGCATTGATCAGTCTGGAAATGTGCATCAATAATCTAATTGGTGAAACAAAGGACCTGGAGACTTTTAGCAATGCAGATTTTTCGGAATCTGAATTTCTCGAATTCTGTACCAATAAGAAAGACTTTTACGGGATAGCCACCTTGCATGATTATAAATCTCTGGTATTATATCTGAACCGCCAATTTGATCTTGCCCTGGCTTCCATTCAAAGTGCCTATGAATTGGTGGCTCCATTGATGGGGTCAATTGTTCATTTTTCTACTCTAAAATTTATTGAGGCATTAAACTACTGTCAGCTTGTTCCTGGAAAAGGAGAAGACGAGAAATTAGAGCTAACCAATAAGATAGAGGCCATTATCAGTCAGTTTGAAAATTGGGCGAAAGCCGGGCCTGCGAATATGGACCACAAGTTATTCCTGTTAAAAGGAGAACTTAACCGGATAAAGGGAGATGATGCAGAAGCGGAAAAGCAATATCTCGCTTCGATCGCCTCAGCCAGGGAACAGCGTTTCTTTCAGAATGAGGCTATTGCCCATGAATTGATCGGAAGGTTTTTGTATGAAAGAGGAAAAACCATTTATGCAAATGCTCATTTGAAAAAAGCGGCGATTGGGTTTTACCAATGGGGGGCATTAAGTAAATCTGCTGCCCTAAGAAAGGAATTTCCAGAGGCGTTTTCCGACTCTGGAGCTTTCGCTCCCCAATCTGGTTCTTTTTCCAAGGAGGGTACCATGTACATGAACAGTGGAACGATGTACGTGACAACAAGATCCCAGAGCAATTATTCAAATTCTTTTGATGCTAAGGCCTTGATTCAGGCTTCACAGATTATTGCAGAACAAATTCGACCTCAGGACCTCTTGGCAAAACTGATGGATATTATCGTCAAGAACGCAGGCGCTGACAAATGTGCCATAGTCGTTCTGGAAGACGATCAGTGGTGGCAAAAAGGATTGTATTCACATAAAGCACAAACTGAGAATTTTGAAAAGGTAAATCTTTTAGAATCAGATCAGCTTCCTTCCAAGCTCCTTTCACTTTGTTCCCGGACAGGTGAAGAATTTATTCTTCAGGGGTCTTCGTCTGATCCTTTTTTGACAAAGGACGAATACTACCAAAAACATAATCCTAAATCAATCGCTGTTCTTCCTATTACGCTTAAGAGCAATCTAAACGCCTTGTTGTATTTAGAAAACAGTGTTACTGCAGATGCATTTTCCAGCGACAAGCTCAATCTGATCAGAATGCTTTCTGGGCAAATTGCAATCTCTCTTGAAAATTCTCGCTTGTATGAAAATATGCATGCCCTGAACCAGGCTTACCAGCGTTTCGTTCCATATAAATTTTTGGAGGCATTAGACCATGACAGTATTCTGAATGTGAAATTAGGGGACCACCGTCAGCAGCAGATGACCATAGTCTTTTCAGACATCCGGGGCTATACATCCCTAAGTGAAGGCATGACACCGGGGGAGAACTTTGATTTCATCAACAGCTATTTGAATATAGTTGGACCCATCGTTGAAAAGAATGACGGCTTTGTAAACCAGTTCATTGGCGATGGTATTCTTTCACTTTTTCTTTCAGCCAGCGATGCTCTTGATGCTGCTATTGAAAGTCAGGCCGGTGTAGCCAGGTTCAATCAAAAGCGGATCCAGGAAAATAAACCTCCAATTAAGGTGGGTTTTGGTGTACACACTGGCGATATGATCCTGGGTATTATTGGGGATGAAAAAAGACATGACACTGGGGTAATCAGCTCAGAAGTAAATACTGCAAGTAGGATTGAAGGGCTAACCAAAGTGTTTGGGACCTCCATTATTCTAAGCGAAGCTACTTTGGGTAGTTTGAATAATCCCTCAGATTATGATTATCGGCTACTTGGCAAGGTACAGGTGAAAGGGCAGAAGGGTGTCATAAAGGTTTTTGAATTTTTCGGAGGAGATGGAGAGGAGGCAGTTCGGGTGAAGAGTTGTTGCCTGGAAGAATTCAATAAAGGATTAGATGCCTATTTTGATAAAGATTTCTTATTGGCTGCAGGTCACTTGAAAAAAGTCCTAGAACAAAATCCAGAGGATCTTACCGCCGAACGATATCTAAAGAATGCGGCTCAATTTATAGTTACCGGAGTAGATAGTCAATGGACCGGAGTGGAAAAATTTGCAACTAAATAAAAAGACTCCGAAAAATTCGAAGCCTTTTTATTTACGGTTGTTTTAATATCAATGCTGGAAATGATTCATGGCATCAACCACCCCGCCCATCAAGGCCAGAGTTATGATCCAGTATCCAATATTCAGAAAAATGTTTTTCCAGGATTTTTGTTCAAACAAGCCATTGGTGATGAAAATGGGTATGACCAAAAAGATGGACAGAACCACTCCATGCGCCATTCCGTGCTGAAAGGTGTCAAACTCGCCTTCCTGACCTGCTCCATTGTTGAATTGTAGTAAAAAGAATGCGATCAAAAAAGCCATTATAAGGGACAAGCCAAAGGTTAAAGGCATGTTTGCCTCCTTTGCTTTTTCCTCGGTCATACCTATCGAATCCATCCAGGCTGCACCAGCGACCTTTTTGTGGTAGTAGACCATTCCTACAGCCATCGGCATCAATGCTGCTATGATCATAGAGAGCCAATTGATACTGTTTTCCATAATAGTTGGTTTTGTTTAGAAAAATAGCCTAGGGTTTCCTACGGAAGATAGGAAAATCAATGAAAACCCTGAAATGAAAATGGTGCCTTAGTCTTCCAGGAGATCAGGCCTTCGCTCCTGGGTTCTCTTCACACTTTGCTGATATCTCCATTCTTCAATGGCTTTATCATTTCCCGATCTAAGGATTTCTGGTACCTCCCAACCCCGGAAGTTGGCAGGCCGGGTGTAAACTGGTGGTGCAAGAAGGTTATCCTGGAAGGAATCAAAAAGGGCGGAAGTCTCATCATTCAGGACTCCTGGTATCAACCTGCCAATACTGTCTACCAAAATGGCTGCGGGTAATTCACCGCCAGATAGAACAAAATCGCCGATACTGATTTCCAGTGTGACGAATTGTTCCCGTATACGCTCATCGATGCCTTTGTAGTGTCCGCATATGATAAGCAGGTTTCCCTTTAAGCTTAAATGATTCGCTAATCCCTGATCATATTTTTTCCCGTCCGGTGTCAGATAAATGATCTCATCATATTCTCGTTCTGCCTGGAGACTTTCAATGGCCTTCGCCAGGACTTCTACCATCATGACCATACCAGCCCCTCCCCCAAATTGGTAATCATCTATCTGCTTGTAATTGCCAAGTCCAAAATCCCTGATGTTGACAACATTTATCTCCAGTAGATTTTTATCTCTGGCTCTTTGCAGAATAGAATGACTGAAGGGGCTGACCAAAAGATCAGGCACTGCAGAAAGTATGTCGATGCGCATGAAGCGTTATTATGCTATGCTTAGAAGCTCTACTTCGAAGATCAGCGTAGAGTTGGGTCCAATCATTTGTCCGGCACCACGATCCCCATAAGCCAAATGTGGCGGTACAAATAATTTCCACTTGGATCCTACATTCATTAATTGTAAAGCTTCAACCCAGCCCTGAATGACACCATTCACAGGAAAAGTAGCGGGCTCTCCTCTTTGAACTGAAGAATCAAAGACGGTTCCATCAATTAATGTTCCGTGGTAATGAGTGGTTACCTTATCTGTGGCAGAAGGTTTTGCTCCCTCACCTGTGTTCATAATTTCATACTGAAGACCGCTCGGAAGGCTGACTACTTCTTGCCGTGCACCATTGGTTGCAAGAAATTCATTTCCCGAATCCATGTTCTGTGCTGAGGCGCCTGAAGCCAAAGCCTCGCCAACAAGTCTGTTGGCTTCCTCCGCAGAGACCTCGGGTTGCTGACCATCAAGTATAGCCTGAAAACCCATCAAAAAATCCTGACCATTCACTGTGTCAAATCCTTGTTGTTTTAAATTGGCAGCAAGGATTGAGCCCAGGCCGTAAGACAATCTGTCCATATTTTGATTATTTTTTTAATTCAGTATAGTATTGATAAAAGTAGGGGATGGTTTCTATCCCTCTGTAATAGTTGAATACACCATAATGTTCATTTGGAGAATGAATATCATCTGAGTCCAATCCAAATCCCATTAGAATTGATTTCACACCAAGTACTTTTTCAAAGAGTGCCACAATAGGAATTGAGCCCCCACTTCTTTGTGGAATAACTTCCTTTTTGAAGGTTTTTTTCAACGCCATTTCTGCAGCCTTATATTCGGGTGTGTCAGTTGGAGTAACAGCAGCATGACCTCCATGATGAGGTCGGACTTCGACCTTAACTGAGTCTGGTGCAATTGATTTGAAATGCCGGGAGAACAAATTGGTGATCTTATCAGGATCCTGATTTGGTACAAGTCGCATACTGATCTTAGCAAAGGCTTTTGAAGGCAAAACTGTTTTTGCTCCCTCGCCTATGTATCCTCCCCAAATACCATTCACATCAAGTGTTGGCCTGATACTGGTTCTTTCCAAGGTAGTATATCCCTTTTCACCTTCAACATCCTTGATCTTCAAGTCTCTTTTATACTTCGTCAAAGAGAATGGGGCTTCATTCATCTTGGTCCTCTCTTTCTTGGATACTCTTTCAACATCATCGTAAAAGCCAGGGATCGAGATACGTCCATTCTTATCATGCATACTGGCGATCATCTTTGCCAGGATATTGATAGGGTTTGCTACTGCACCCCCATATACACCTGAATGAAGATCACGGTTGGCTCCGGTTACTTCCACCTCTACATAACTTAAACCCCTTAGACCTGTGGTTACACTTGGAACATTATTGGCAATGATAGAAGTGTCAGAGACTAGTACTACATCACAGGCCAATCTCTTTTTGTTGGCTTTGCAAAATATGCCCAGGTTTTCAGAGCCTACTTCCTCTTCTCCCTCGATCATGAACTTCACATTACAGGGGAGGCTGTCCTCAGCCATCATTGCTTCAAAAGCTTTGATATGCATGAACACCTGTCCTTTGTCATCACAGGCTCCTCTTGCAAAGATGGCTCCCTTAGGATGGCCTTTGGTTTTTTTGATCACGGGTTCGAATGGTGGAGAATCCCAAAGCTCCAAAGGATCCGGCGGCTGAACATCGTAATGTCCGTATACTAAAACGGTAGGTAGGTTTTTGTCGATTAATTTTTCGCCATAGACTATGGGGTATCCGGCCGTCTTACAAACCTCCACTTTTTTCGCGCCGGCTTTTTTAAGGTGATCGGCAACGGCCTTAGCCGTTTTTAGCACATCCTTCTTGTACTTAGGATCCGCACTTACAGAGGGGATTCTTAATAAGTCCAATAATTCGTTTAGGAATCTTTTTTGGTTTTTCTTGATGTACGATTGTACTGCTTGCATGTGAAAAAATTTGAGTGCGAAGATAGCAAAAAGGCCTACTCAGTAACCGTATTTATCCCGCCAAAGTTTTTTCAGATAAGCTCTTTGTTTTTCCTCTTGTTGATTTTGTGCCGGATCAAAAAATGAGGTCCCTGAAATGGACTCAGGCAGAAATTCCTGATCTGTGAAATTATCCTTGTAATCATGCGAGTATTGATACTCTTTTCCATAACCAAGTTCCTTCATCAGTTTGGTAGGGGAATTCCGTAAATGCAGCGGTACGGGTAAATGACCATGCTCTTCTACGGCAGAAAGAGCTTTTCCAATAGCCGCATAAGCTGAGTTACTTTTGGGTGAATTGGCCAAATAGATAGCCGTTTGAGAAAGGGGTATCCTGGCTTCTGGTAAACCAATGGCATGACAGGCATTCATACAGGTGGTGGCCATCAAAAGTGCATTCGGATTTGCCAGACCAATATCTTCTGAGGCGAGAATGATCATCCTCCTGGCGATAAATTTGACATCCTCCCCTCCATCGACCATCCGTGCCAGCCAGTATACCGCAGCATTTGGATCAGAGCCCCGGACAGATTTAATAAAGGCGGAAATGATATCATAATGGGCTTCTCCACTCTTATCATAGATGGCCATATTTTCCTGGATCAAACTTGTGACCAGTTCATTGGTAATGACCAATTCCTCCTTTTCTTCTGAGTAATTGCAGACCAACTCAAGGATATTGTAAAGCTTCCTTCCGTCTCCTCCTGAAAATTTCAACAGGGCCTCGTATTCCTGGACGGTGATATTCCTTTCCTTAAGGTATTCATCCTTTTCCAGGGCTTTATCGACCATGGAGATGAGCTCATGCTTACCCAGATGTTCTAACACATAAACTTGAGCCCTCGAAAGTAGTGCAGGGATCACTTCAAAACTTGGATTTTCTGTTGTAGCCCCGATGAGTGTGATGGTTCCTTTTTCCACAGCACCCAGAAGTGCATCTTGCTGGGATTTAGAAAAGCGGTGGATTTCATCAATAAAGAGGATAGGATTAGGTGCACCAAAAAATCGCTTGCTTTCAGCCTTTGAAATAGCTTCCCGGATATCTTTTACTCCGGAGGCGATGGCACTGAGAGCAAAGTAGGGGCGATTCAATTGGTTGGCAATAATACTGGCCAGGGTTGTTTTACCCACTCCAGGAGGCCCCCACAATATGAAACTGGGGAGGCGGCCAGATTCAATAGCAGTCCTAAGCACCGCGTTCGGTCCTACCAACTTGGATTGACCCAAATAATCGTCCAGAGTTTTTGGACGCATCCTGTCCGCAAGTGGCCGCATTTTTTTTGATAAAGATAGGTCTTGGATATCAACCCATCTAATCACATGTCAAAGGAAAGGCCGAATGATCCCCAGCCGTAATAGGAATCCTCATTTAGCAGAGCTTCATATTCATTGGTGTGAACAACAAAGCGTGCAAAGGCAGTGGTTTTCCGAAGTTTCAGTGCGAAGTAGGCTGAACCAAACAACAGGAACCGGTTAACCTGATCAGAATCCAGGACAAACTGGTTTAAAGGTTCCCCATCATTTTCAAAGGTGTTGAATAGGCCAAAGTCCTCCAGCATCGTATTGTGCTGAACATAGCGGGCCATGCCTTCTATTTCAAAAAGGAATTTCACCTTTCGCTGATAAAGCATTGGAACTCCGTGGCCTGATTTCTGGGTGAAATGGAGGTTGGAAACCGAAAGTCCCAAATCCAATGCCGTCAAATAATTACCTACATGGCCAGCACCTGAAATGGTGGGATACATCCAGTAATTCTTTGAACCTTTTTTCAGCAGATTAAACTCTATGTTGAAATCGTAATTTATCGCAAAGCGGCCTCCATTCGCAATCTGAGTTTCCCAGCCTTCGACCTCTATTGATCCGGGAACCTGATCTCTGTGAATAATTGATTGTACAATATTGCCTCGCTCACCTCCAATCCAACCTACCGACAGGGCAGACCGTGATCGCCATTTTCCTTCCTGGTGCATTCTGTACTTTGCACGACCTACAAATTCATAGGAACCAAAAGGGCGATCCATTGCATATTTCAAATATTTTTCTGCGGTGGATAATTCCGGATATCGTATGTAGGGTGTGTAAGCATATACTCCCGCAAACAAGCTTTGGTAGGAGAGGGTGCGGTCAAACCATTTTGGAATCATGTTTAAAAAGAATCGCATTTTCAGCTGATCGGTGAACAACTCCAGCTTTCCCCCCCCAGTATAATTTTTGTCTTCGTTGACTGTTGGAAGAAACACATCGTTGTCGTGAAATATCTGAGCCCCCAGGAAAAGTTTTTGGCTGATATCTGTATTCCCGTAGTAAGAAAATTTCTGATCCGTATGGTGAACAAGAAATTTCTCAATGATTCTCTGCCGGTCTTCAAGTCCCTTAATGAATATGTTGTCCTCTAGTACCCATTCCTTGCGAAAAGTCTTTCGCTCAACATACTTATTATAAAAAACATAAAGAGCATTGATGCGGGCATAGGTAGTGAGTTCCTCCAACTTCCTTTCCATGAAATCGGCATCAAGAGGGTCCTTGAAAAACCCCAGGGAGTCTAGAATTTGTGTAAACTTCCTTGAAGGAATGCTGTACTCTTCAATAAAGTACTTGATGAATTTCTTTTTTTCTTCTTTCACCTGAACCTGTAGATAGGGATCCAGTTGAAACGAATCATTGAAGGTTTTTTCATCGATCTTGGCCTTCCCAAACAGCACAAGATTGGCCTTATAAATCGATGCGTGATCCGTGTTTTCCTTATCAATACAAATATTCCGATAGCGGACATTAAAATCCAGAATACAATCCACCATCTCTCTGGCATTGGTAATATTCTCAAGAAGATCACTGGGAAGAGGATGAGTGGTAGGCTGGGCTGTCAGGGTACCCACAAATAGAATGGTGACAAGCAGGGGGGGTAGGTGTCTCATAGGGTAATTATGTAGATGGGAAGTTAGCGAAAAGCAATAAAAAAAGCCAGCCAAGGGTCGCTTCCTTAGCTGGCTCGGCGCTAATCATTAGCCAATCAGTTTGTGTACGGTAGGGCAAGTTGCATATCTATCACCCGGGTTACTACATAGGAGGCTATTAGGGAGATACCTATACCTTCTAAGAAAATGATGGAGCTGGCTGTAAAGGAATTTAAGTAATGGCCTACTGTAAGCGTTGATTGCAAGGTGGCCAAAAAATCAGGGTTAAGTTCCAGAAAAAGGATTTGAAACAGAGCAAAACAGGTCACCCCGATCATAGAAGCATACATTCCTACAGCAACTCCTGATAAGTAGTTAAACTCAGCCGGGCTATACCTTCGAAAATCCCGAATGGCAAAATAGATAAGCGTTATATGGACGATGCCATTGAGCACTCTTAAATTAGGGTTAGTACTTAATCCCACCAAGTGCATGGCTAGAAAGAGGGCCGAGAAGCCCGCAAACATCCATAGACCGTATCGAACTGCTATCCGCTTCATTGGTATTTGGCGTAATGTAGCTTATGCAAATGAAAATAAGGATTTATTATAAAAAATCCAAATATATTGATAGTGCAGTTTGATCTTTACGAATATTTATCTAAGGTAGGAGCCTCCATTGATATCGAGGACACAGCCAGTCGAAAAATCGCCTTTTCCTGAGGCAAAATACAAGGCTGCATTCGCGACTTCTTCAGGTTTTGCTACCCGCCCCAAGGGGCTCTGGCCCATTATTTCTGCCCCTTCCGGCCCATCAAGGATGGGTTTGGCCATATCGGTTGACACAAAGCCTGGGGCCAGGGCAAAGGAATAAATTCCATGTTTTCCGCCTGCTTTAGCCAGGCTCTGAGAAAGAGCATGCAAAGCCGCCTTTGAGGCGGCGTATCCGGGATGAGAAGGTTCCCCTCGGTAGGCTCCTCTTGACCCGATGTGGATGAGCCGCCCTCCGCCAGAGTTCTTGAAAGCCTGCATGGCCAAAAAACTCAGGTGAGCAGGACCGGTAAGGTTCGCAGCCATGGTTTTTTCAAAAGCCCGGGACCAATCCTCAAAAGTGGAATCTATAGGAT
>JABDJM010000588.1 GCA_013002475.1 Saprospiraceae bacterium
GTGAGATGGTTTTTTTGATAAACTTTTTCAGGTCGATCTTGCCAGTTTTTATGAGATCGAATACTTCTGGATACTTAAACGCTTGCATGCCATGACTACCCAGGATCTCCAGCTCATTAGCCACTACCTGATCCATTGGAATTCGTGGATGTTGATGATCTCCTGTCATCAAGCCAACCTGAATATGTTTCCCCCTTTTTCTTAAATTACTAATGGAGTTAAAAGAGGTTTCCTGGCTACCTAAGGCATCGAGTGATACATGGGCGCCTCCACGGGTTAATGAGATCACCTCCGATACAACATCTGCACTTTTAGTCGAATTAACGATACTATCAGCGCCTAATTTCCTGGCCATTTTCAAGGATTCTTCTTTAATATCAACAGCAGTAACATGAGCGCCTAGTGCTTTGGCGATGATGATGGCAGATAATCCCACGCCACCGCAACCGTGTACTACGACATATTGATCTGACTTTACAGCTCCCTGGTGAACAATCGCCCTGTAAGATGTTATAAAGCGGCAGCCCAAGAGAGCAGCCGTCACATCATCGATCTCTGCTGGCAAACGGACAAGATTTACATCGGCATGATCCAATGCCACATACTCTGCAAACGAACCCCAATGTGTGAATCCGGGCTGGGTTTGATTGTCGCAGACCTGGTGATTTCCCGAATCGCATTGCTCACATCGTCCACAAGCACATACAAAGGGTACTGTTACACGATCACCTACTTTAAAATTTCGGACGTCCTTTCCAACTGCCTCAACAACACCAGCCAATTCATGTCCGGGTACATGTGGCAGAGCAATATCCTGATCATGGCCCATCCAGCCATGCCAGTCGGACCGACATAGTCCAGTGGCTGATACTTTTACCACCACACCATGTGTTTTTGGCGTAGGATCCGGAACCTTTTCAATGGTTAGCGGACCTTGGAACGTATTATACAGGAGTGCTTTCACTCAATTTTAATTAACCAGAGTCATAGAAGTTTAGGACTCATTTGTTTTGACTATTGTGCAAAGCGGTCAAAAAATTGCCCCACATCTTTAATGTCTTCCACCCCTAAAATCCAGCAGGTTTCTGAGAGATCTGAAAAATCCAGGCCTCCTGAAGCTATGGTTTTGTTATTATACCGCCCTTCTTTGCCATTGTATTGGTTTCCTAATTGTACCGCCAATTTCCAAATTTCAGCTAAGTGCGCATTCTTGAGCTTGGTATGCCATTGATCATATGCAGGGGTATTGAATCCGGGACTCCCATTGCCTACAGTATTTCCATCCGGAATTTTGTGATAAGTGGCGTTTTGTTTTACATATTGCAATAGAGCTGGAGTCGTTACTTTTTGATTCCAATTGCTGTGCTGGACCACATGAAATCGCACTTTAGTTTGGATATCAGGTCTTTCTTGTTGAATTGCCTGGATCAATAAGGCTGAGAAATCAGACTGACCTGCATCGGCGATCCAGATAGTTCCACCTCGATCCAATGTTTTGTTCACCCGTTCTTTCACCTGTAACAAAGCCTTTGTCCGATCTGAGTGGGCGTCCGACCAGTTCTCACCAAAAGCTAGTTCGAATAGTGTATTAGGGGGTACATACAATCCACCCTGGGTTCCGTAGGTGCCTGCTACGGCATGATAATCTACCTTGGTATAATCAGGATAGTTCATCAATGTTGCAAAAGCCGCCACCGTGTGGAGATCGTCTACATCGGTTTTGCAATCGAATTGGGCTAGCAGCAGATCGGATTCCCGTTGGAATCTTGTCCTCTCTTGATTCGCTTGTGTTTGAGCAGTACCAGCGCATGCAAATTGTAATATTAGAATTAGTACTAAAAAAGAATTGTTATTCATCCGCTTGTAGTTTATTAAAAGCTGAATTTAATGATTTATACGCAGTTGTTTCAAGCGCATGAAAAGGAATGTCATTGCAAATATTTATTTAGCATGGAAATCAGATTCTCAGAGAGAAAAAGCCAAATAAATATCTC
This sequence comes from Saprospiraceae bacterium, assembly GCA_013002475.1. GTDB lineage: Bacteria > Bacteroidota > Bacteroidia > Chitinophagales > Saprospiraceae > JABDJM01. The sequence continues at coordinate 1,995 of JABDJM010000588.1, forward strand.
CAGAAGGAGTTCCCATTTTGCCACCCCCACAGGCAATTACGATATATTGTTTTCCGTTGACCATATAGGTGGCCGGTGTGGCATATCCCCCAGCAGGGAGATCAGTTTGCCACAAGAGTTCCCCTGTTTCCATATGAAAGGCCCTGAATTTTTCATCCTTGGTTGCCCCAATAAGGAGTACTCCGCCAGCAGTGATCACCGGTCCTCCGTAATTTTCAGTTCCCGAAACAGGATGATTTGGATCAATCAAGCCTTCTTCATGGCCCAGGGGAATAGTCCATTTGTACTCCCCGGTATTCAGGTCAATAGCATTCAAAGTTCCCCACGGTGGTTTTACTACCGGATAACCTCTTTGATCTTTAAAACGACCAAAACCCACCATGGCGTAAGGAGTGTTACCCGCTTTTTCCACTCTGTGATCCTCCTCTGATCCTACCTCCAAACCACTGAGATAATCTGAAATAGATGCTATTTCTTCTTGGCTCAGGTTGGGATGAGCAGGCATAGCTCCTTTACCTAAAACCATCGTTTGTTGGATTTCCTTAGGGGTAAGTCTTGATCTTACTTGCTGCAATTCCGGAATAACTCCCAGCCCTTGTAGATTACCTCCATGACATCGGGCGCAGTGAATTTGCGTGAGACCTTTACCACTTGAAGATGATCCTAACTCGGCCATACGAACGATCCAGGCCATTTCGTTGCTGTTCACATACATCGTTCCATCTCGAGGATCCACTGCTGCACCACCCCATTCTGCACCCCCATCTGCACCGGGATATAAGATCGTGCCCAGCGTATCCGGCGGTATAAATTGTCCTTCGGAAGTAACTTGCTTAAACCTATCTAATACGGTAAAACCTTTCTCATTTTGTTTATGGTCGATAAAGTCATCTACAAAAGCAGGCTCATCCGGCGCATAGAGTTCCTCTTCAGTGAGGATCTGTCGTGCAAAGGGTTTAGGTTTCAATGGCAATGGCTGGGAGGGGGAAGTGGTGTCCCCAACAAGCGTTGTTTGTGGATATGCTTTTTCTTCTATGGGAAATAAAGGAGCTCCGGTAAGGCGGTCAAAGACAAAGACATGTCCGCTTTTTGTTACTTGGGCCACGGCAGGGATCTTTTGGCCATCTCGTTCTACATCAAAGAGATTGGGAGGAGCCGGTAAGTCCCTGTCCCAAACATCATGATGAACAAATTGAAAATGCCAGATCCGCTCCCCTGTATCGGCATTCAAAGCGATTAAAGAATTAGCAAATAAATTATCCCC
>JABDJM010000540.1 GCA_013002475.1 Saprospiraceae bacterium
AAGCCGATTTCAAATCCACCCCAAAGAAAAGTTAAGCCAAAGGTGGAAATGCCGGTAGCTCCATTCTGGAAGGACCATTGGATACCTGCTGTAATCCTAATGCTGTTGGGCGTTGCTCTTTATTCAAATACTATTGGCTATGATTATGTATTGGATGATGCTATAGTCATTGAAAAGAACAATCTGGTTAAAAAAGGATTTGCTGGGATCAATGAGATCATGACCACGGAAAGCTTCACAGGCTATTTTGGCGAACAACGCAACCTGGTATTAGGGGCAAGGTACCGGCCCTTATCTCTGGTTACCTTTGCAATAGAATCGCAAATATTTGGAACCGAGACCACAGGGGGAAATGCCCCCAGCTTTATTCCAAACTCCAAAGTTTCTCATTTCTTAAATATCCTCTTTTACGGTGTCAGTATTCTTTTACTGTATCGACTCCTTGTTCTTTGGCTGCCTTCGGCAAATAAAAACTCCTGGTGGTGGACGATACCTTTTGTGACTGCACTTCTTTTTTGTGTGCATCCCATCCATTCCGAAGTAGTGGCTAATGTGAAAGGAAGAGATGAAATATTGGCTGTCCTTCTTTCGATTTCAGCCTTGATCGCCTCCTGGAAATATCTCTCAAGAGATAATCTGGCCTGGTTACTGCTGGCTGCTGGCTTGTTCATGCTGGGTCTGTTATCTAAAGAAAATTCATTAACAATAATTGCTGTCGTTCCGCTGGCAGGATATTTCTTTGGTAAGTTTCCGTTATCCAGGATGCTCATTGTCACCATGGTATTTGCGTTGGTGGGTCTTGGCTATCTGGTTATTCGTTCGGACATCATTGGGTATTTTTTGAGTAGCGGAAATGAGATCACCGATATCATGAATAACCCATTCGCGAACCTGAATGCGGAACAAAAATATGCTACAGTATTTTATACCCTGGGTCAGTACATAAAACTGTTGGTTTTCCCACATCCTCTGACCCATGATTATTATCCCTACCATATTCCCATAATGGAATTCGGAAATTGGAAGGTGATCTTTTCCCTTATTGCAAACCTGGGACTTGGACTATTAGGTTTATGGGGCTTATTGAAAAAAAGAATCTGGGCCTTTGGTATACTTTTCTATTTCATTACGCTGTCAATCGTTAGTAATATTCCCTTCACGGTGGGGACTTTTATGAATGAGCGATTTGTGTATCTACCCTCCATTGGGGCCAGCTTGATCTTTGCCTGGATTGCCCTGAAAATGCTTCCTTCCAAATTGAAAGGGATTGGAACTTATGCAGGCTACGGCTTGATTGGGATAATGTTGGCTGGCTTTGTGTTCAAGACCTTGGAAAGAACGCCTGCCTGGACCAGCGCACTTACCCTAAATGCAGCCGCGATCAAGATCAGTAAGAACTCAGCGAGAGCAAATCTTTTTTACGGCACTGCAGTTTTTGAGGAGTATAAAGTTGAGAATGACAGAACCAGGAAAAATGAATTGCTGGATGTGGTCAGCAAGCATGTAAACCGGGCCGTTGAGATCAATACAAACTATTACTCCGGCTGGACTATGGTGGCGGGAGTGGTGGCTGAAGAGCACAAGCGGGACAGAGACCTTGATAAGTGCCTAAATGGTTTTTATCGGGTATTAAACAACCGTCCGAATATCGATTATATCGATCAATACCTGGACTACCTAAAAGATCGAGAGGACGCTGTGAAGATCCTGGATTTTTGCGTTCGCTCAGGAAAAATGTTCACCCAAAAGCGGGACTTCAATAATGCTACCCGCTTGCTGAATCATGGAAACTCCCTGGATGCATCTTATGGCCCTTTAAGGCAGGCCCTCGGGGAAATGTATTTGGCCATGGGAGATCAAAACAGAGCTGCTCAATACCTAAATTAGAGCATGCTTCAATTCAATCTGGAGGTACAAAATTCAAGGCTGGATCAGATAGCTGAGGTAATCCCTGAGTTTGCTGAGGTTAAATCAAATTTCGGTCGGCCTCCTTTGATAAAGCGCCCAACTGGATTCAGGACTCTGTTGAAAACCATTCTCGAGCAACAAGTCTCCCTGGCTTCTGCGGATTCTGTTTACAAGAAACTTTTAAGAGGGAATCCAGAATTGACTCCAACTACGTTTTTAGCATGGACAGATAAAGAATTGTTGAGCTTTGGCTATAGTCGTCAAAAGAGAAGATATACCCGATTGTTGAGCGAGGCCATTCTTGAAGAAAAATTTCATTTTACCGAACTGGAGGAGCTTCCCGATGAGCCTGCCCGGGCATATTTAATGCAACTGGTAGGAGTGGGGAAGTGGACAGCAGATGTTTACTTACTGATGGCTGAAGGCCGCGCTGATTTTTTTCCGGCGGGTGATATTGCTCTGCAAAAAAGCTGGCAGGAGAGAAAGAAACTAGAACATAAACCCGGGACCCAGGAAATGGAGGATCTGGCAAATGTATTCAGGCCCCTTCGAAGTGCAGCTGCAAAATGGCTGTGGTGGTCCTACCTGTGCAAGAGAGACCTTCCACTAAGTGTTGATCTCTGAAATTCTTAAATTCGACCATGACAAATCTGGACATAAATTATTTCGCAAATCAGCTAAAGAATAATCGCAAAGTATTCAAGGCCCTCCTTTCCAAAACCACCCCGGAGGAAAGAATATGGAAACCAGAGCCGGATAAGTGGTCCCTGCTGGAGGTTGTTTGTCATTTGTTTGACGAAGAGCGGGAGGATTTTAGAAAACGAATGCTGCACTGCCTTGAGCAGCCGGAAAATTCTTTTGATCCGATCGACCCTCAATCCTGGATTACCGAGCATGATTACCTGGGACAGGATTTTGATTTGAAATTGGAAGCCTTTTTAACGGAAAGGAAGACCTCTGTGAAGTGGTTAAAATCCCTCGAAAATCCTAGCATGGATAAGGAGCATGTGCATCCCCATTTTGGTCCTATGAATGCCCGGCTATTTCTGGAAAACTGGGTGGCTCATGATTACCTCCATTTCAGACAGATCACACGATTGAAAAGAGGCTACTTAGCGGCTAATGCTCAGGAGAAACTAGATTACGCGGGCCCCTGGTAAAAAAAAAAGGCGGCCTCCAGTGGAGACCGCCTGATTCTTCGTTTAGCGTTGTATTTATTTGCGCACGATTACTACGCGCTTTCCAACCAGGTACTTGTTATTCCTGATTTGTACAAAGTAATTTCCATCAGTTAAAGAATCAACAGCAAGCTGTAGAACAGGTGTTGCTAGTTGTGTCTTACTGATCAATAGTTTGCCATCCATATCATAAAGCAGAATATCTACATCACCTGACATTCGCGTGTTGCTAATATCAATGTTCAATAGATCTTGTGCTGGGTTTGGATATGCGAGCACATCTG
>JABDJM010000551.1 GCA_013002475.1 Saprospiraceae bacterium
GTCCTAGATCTTCGGATAGCATCTGATACGGCCTCCACGGCCTCATCCTGGCCCACCACTCTTTTATGAAGTTCTTCTTCAAGATGAACCAGCTTTTCCCTTTCACTCTTCAGCATTCTGGTAACTGGAACTCCGGTCCACTTACTTACTATCTGGGCAATATCTTCCGCAAGGACTTCCTCGCGCACCAACATTTTTGTGTTGCCTTGTTTTTCGAGCATATTAATTTGGAGCTCTGATATTTCAGATTCGACATCTGGTATCCGTCCATAGCGTAATTCAGCTGCTTCACTGAAGTTTCCTTCACGCTCCGCTCTTGCAGACTGATTTTTTAACTGTTCCAATTCTGCTTTGGCCTTCTGAATCCCAAGAACTAAACCTCGCTCTTCTTCCCATTGGCTTTTTAGGGATCTCCGGGATTCTTCGAGATTGGCAATTTCCTGGCTAAGGCTGTCCAGCTTGTTTGTTTCTCCTTCGCGCTTGATAGCTTCTCTTTCTATCTCTAATTGCCGGATCTTCCTTTCTACCTCATCCAGCTCCTCTGGCATAGAGTTCATCTCCAGGCGCAGCCGGGCTGCTGCCTCATCGATTAGGTCGATCGCTTTGTCTGGCAAAAATCTATCTGATATGTAGCGGGTAGACAATTGAACAGCCGCTACCACAGCCTCATCTTTAATATTGATCTTATGATGAGCTTCGTAACGGTCTTTTAATCCCCTAAGAATGGAAATGGCATCCTCCTCGGAAGGCTCATCTACCAACACTTGTTGAAACCTCCTTTCCAGTGCTTTATCCGTCTCAAAATATTTTTGGTATTCATCCAGAGTCGTAGCGCCAATTGCCCGAAGCTCCCCTCTAGCCAAGGCTGGCTTAAGGATATTGGCAGCATCCATGGCACCTCCAGATTTTCCGGCTCCAACCAGGGTATGAATTTCGTCGATGAACAAAAAGATCTGGCCTTCCGCTCCAATCACTTCATTGACGACACCTTTTAATCTTTCTTCAAACTCTCCCTGATATTTTGCACCTGCAATCAAGGCTCCCATGTCCAAGGCAAATATTTCTTTGTCCTGAAGATCTTCGGGAACATCACCTTCCACGATCCTATGAGCTAGCCCCTCCACGATTGCAGTTTTCCCTACACCGGGTTGACCGATGAGTATCGGGTTATTTTTTGTTCGCCTGGCAAGGATGTGCAAGACTCTTCTTATCTCCTCGTCTCTTCCGATCACCGGATCCAGCTTCCCGAATCTGGCCCGCTCATTCAAATTGATCGCATACTTCTCAAGAGCATTATAGCTTCCCTCTGCCGAAGAAGTCACCGACCTGGAACCTTTTCTTAAATTATTGATGGAAGTTTCGAGACTTTTTTGTGAAAGACCCACATCTTTCATCAGTTGGCTAATGGTATCCTTAGTATTAAAAAGTCCAAGGATCAAATGCTCCAAGGTGATGTATTCATCTTTAAGTTTCCTTGCTGCGATGGTTGCCTTTTGAAGGGCCTCATTGGCCGCTCTGGAAAGATTTTGTCCCTCAGTACCTGTGGTTACTTTTGGAAAGCCTTCAACAATTTGCTCAGCAGTTTTTTTGACTGCATCAAAATTGGCGCCCACTTCTTTGAACAAGGCTGGCGCAATGTTTTGATCAACCGCTAAGATGCCCAGGAAAATATGCCCGGGTTCAATAAGGGCATGTCCTTTTTCCATGGCAATTTGCTGAGCTCTTTGAAGAGACTCCTGAGACTTAATAGTTAATTTATTGAGATTCATTTTTGTCGTTTTTACTCAAACACAAACCTCAATCGATGTGCCATCCCCAAAAATCTGCCAGGATGACTTGAAATAAAACAATGTGCTGAAAAAATGGCTTGCCGTATCTAAAATTGGAAGCCGATTTGGCCGATGTTTAGCGTTTCTTTAACAATTCTTTCATGATAGAGATCCATGTAATTCACTTACTTTTGGGATCATTCATAAAATCCATAATTGTTAACTGATGAACAAACTAATTTTAACAGGAGTCGCTTTTTTATTTTTGAGTGGCACAATCCTGGCGCAAAGTCTTTTGCCGCCTGTATTTTCTTATAGCCACAAAAAAACCTCCTATATAACCCTTAAGAATGGCTCTACAGTCGAGGGGACTATCAAAGATCTTGATCGAAAGAAAGGGATCATTGAAGAAGTAAAGTTGAAGGATGGTAGCGGAAAAGTTATCAAACTAAAACCTTCTGAAATAGATTATATGTATTTACCAGCTTCAGGTTGGGATAAGATGGGAAGTTCTCTGGGATTTCTTTCTGACGCCAGTCGTTGGGATAATGATGACCTTGACCAGGACAAGATCGCACGTGGGTATGTGTACATAGAAAGTTCTGATGTGATGGTAAAGAAAAAAAGGATGCAGCTTTTGGTCCAACTGTTGAACCCTCATTTCAGCCAGAAGATTAAAGTGTATCATGACCCTCTTGCCGGAGAAACTGCCTCAATCGGTATTGCCGGTGTAAAAGTTGCTGGAGGATTGGATAAGTCTTACTATGTGAAAAAGGAGAGTGCCAAGGCCGCTGTCAGGTTGAAAAAGAAAGATTATTCAGATGAATTC
>JABDJM010000010.1 GCA_013002475.1 Saprospiraceae bacterium
GATCAACCTAAGAAAGGTAAGGTCCATTCCAAAGAGTCCATTTTCGCTTAATAGGTATTCACTAATGACCCAGTTGATGGGCATGGTAATACCAAGAACAAAAATCACTGCAAGCCCGAGGCCGAAGGCCGTGTTGACAGACTTTGATACAGCCAGGTAGGAACACATGCCCAGGAAATAGGCCAGGACCATGTTTTCAATAAAAGCTGCTTTGATAAATATATTTAATGCTTCCATGTTGGAATTTGCTTTTCAGATTTAGGAAATGTCAACCAATTTTGGATACCGTGACCTTTGGACCCAAATAAGGACACCAATAATAAACATAGCTGCAGCCGGCAACACCATCAGGTTGTTGTTTGCATACCAACTAAACCAGCTTCCGAATCCGGATTCTGCTGCAGTATTGATCCAGTAGCTCGTTGTCGGGTTACTGGCTCCAATTATTTTCATTTCGATAGCGGAACCGGCAAAGAGAGTTCCTTTTCCAAAGATCTCCCGGATTAAAGCCACGATGATTAAAATCGCCCCATATCCGATACCATTTCCTATCCCATCAATAAAAGATTGCCAGGGTTTGTTTGCCATTGAGAATGCCTCAAGGCGACCCATCACAATACAATTCGTAATGATCAGTCCGATATAAACAGAAAGTTCTTTATAAATGGGGTAATTGAATCTTTTCAATGTTAACTCTACCACCGTTACTAATGCAGCGATGATGACCAATTGAACGATCATTCTTACCTGCTTTGGAATGTAATTCCTAATCAGTGAAGTGAAGAGCGCAGAAAACCCAATTACGAATACCACGGCGATGGACATCACTACAGAAGGATATACCAGTGAGGTGACGGCAAGCGCACTACAGATCCCAAGTACCTGCACGGTAATCGGGTTGTTTTCATTAAGAGGATCGGTAATTAACTTCCGCTCCTTCTTTCCGAATAAGGGTTGCGACTTTTTTACTTGAGGTTGTTGAACTAAGGTGTCAGCCATTTCTTTTCGATCTATTCTTTCAACAAATTATTTCTGTCCGAGGACGTTCTTTTTTCCAATTTTCTCAAAATAGGGCTCGTAGTATTTGATCCCTTTTTGCAGCATCTCCCCTACTCCAACGCAGGTAACAGTTGCCCCGGAAATCCCATCTACATTATGTGGATCGTCTCCTCTTACTACTCCTTTCAGGACATCCACTCCGACGTAATTTCCATTTGCATCGTAAAACGTTTTTCCCTTGAACTTAGCAGGGAAGGAAGGGTTGTCTTTTATTTCAGCCCCCAAACCTGGTGTTTCTCCCTTATGGTCAAAAACCACACCTGCTATTGTACTGAAGTCAGGTTTCAGAGCTACGTTGCCCCAGATCTCATCCCATAGTCCTTTACCACGAACTGAAACGATATACAATTTCCCTTTCGGGGAATTGAAGATGTACAAAGGGAAGACCCTGTCCTCGAGGTCTTTCTTTTTTTCCTTTGCCATATCGATATTCTCTGGCTTGCCTCCAATATATCCGGAAGATTGAATGACCTCGGCTCCAACCTCTTCTCCGGTTACGCGAATGGCCTTTTGTTCAACCTGACTATCAAATATCTCAAGGACTCTGGAATCTTCCATGTCCTCAGGATCTTCCCCTTCCAGGTAGTCCGTTACAGCCGAAAGGATTGCGCGCTTATTGAATATAGCTTCATTCACCTTTGATTGCGCTTCCCAAGTGGTAAAAAGCAAGGAAAGTACAACAGCTACGATGGCCGTAAGTGCGGTTACAAAACCGACAACGTATTTGGTACTATGCTGCACGTTTTAATCTTTTTGCTACATGCCCTTCTAAAACATAATAATCGATCAGAGGAGCAAATACATTCATAAATAATATGGCTAGCATCCAGCCCTCAGGATAAGCTGGATTCAACACACGAATTATCATTCCAATAAACCCGATAAGGAAACCGTATATCCATTTTCCTTTGTTGGTGGATGAGGCCGTTACCGGATCGGTGGCCATAAAGGCCATGGCGAAAAAGAAACTTCCCATATAGAACTGATAGTACCAGGGCACTTCCATAAAAGGTGTTGCACCCCAGGCATTCAGAAGCAGGGCCATGGTTACCGCCCCAATAAACATGCTCATCATAATACGCCAACTGGCAATCCCCATAGCGACCAGCAGTAAAGCTCCTACAATAATGAGGGGTTTACTGGTTTCTCCGATTGATCCGGGAATTGTCCCCCACCACATTTGGCTTGGAGTGTAGCTTGCAGTTACAGCTTCCCAACCTCCCTGGTAAGCCAGGATCATAGGTGTAGCCCCACTAAAGCCATCCACGGTTGCGGCCCCCTCGTTAAAAGTGGACCAGCCAAAGGCCTCAAATAGTCCATTAAAGAGTCCGGTATGCCACCAACTATAATCAGCAGCCCCGCTTGCTTCTAAACCAGCAATCCAAACCTGGTCACCCGAGATTTCAGTAGGATAAGCAAAGAAAACAAAGACTCGGGCCAGTAAGGCTATGTTCAAAATATTCATGCCCGTTCCTCCGAAAGCTTCTTTTCCAATCCATACAGCAAAAGCTACAGCAAGCGCTAGGATCCAAAGTGGAATATCCGGTGGCATGATCAAAGGGATCAGTGCACCTGAAACCAAAAATCCCTCTTCAACACTATGCCCCTTTTTGTAGGCATAGAAAAACTCGATGCCCAATCCGACCACATGCGTCACGACGAAAATGGGAAGGATCTGAATCAGACCATAGGCAATCTTTAAATGCAGCCCGGCAAGTAAATCCGTATGCTCTCCCAAGGCAACAAAGTGCTGATGACCTATATTCCAGGTACCAAAGACGTAACAAAGCTGCATAGCAATCACGACCATTACCATTGTCCTCTTTAGGTCCATTCCATCCCGCAGGTGGACTCCATCTTTGTTTACTGAATCTGGAGAGTAAAAAAGGGTAAAAAACGCATCATAGGCAGTATGCAAAAAGGGGCTTGCCTTTTTGTCTGGCTCGATTCGTTTGAAAAAATCTAATAATCCCATCTTATGTGTTAATCCTTCTTA
>JABDJM010000012.1 GCA_013002475.1 Saprospiraceae bacterium
CCGTCCTCTTCCCCTTCCCGGGGCATGCAATACTATTTGATTTCCACCTTCGTTCCTCATCCTTAAAATTTATCGATCAGTAAAACAATCAATACAAAAGGGAGGTAGGCAAATGAGCTGAACATCAACCTTCTGGCCGCCTCCCGGGTGTTTTGTCTGTAAAGAACAAAACCGTACCAGGCATAGGCCAGTGCAGCAAGCGACAACAGTCCGGATGCCCACAAACCTGTAAGGCCCCATGCGAAGCCAACCCAGGCCAAAGGCAAAAGCATCAGCGCAAAAAGGGCTGCCTGCCATCCTAAGGAATTATCCGGGTTATCGCCTGTGTCAGGTGTCATTTTGAACCCTGCTTTCTTATAATCTTTATATCCCAACCAACCAATAGCCCAGAAGTGGGGCATTTGCCAGAAGAATTGTATTCCAAATAACATCAGTGCCATTGGGGTAATACTACCCTCGACAGCAACAACTCCGATCATCATAGGTAAAGCCCCAGGCACAGCCCCGATCAATACTGATGCAGGACTTACTCTTTTCAATGGAGTATAAACAAAGGCATATAGCATAAAGGACACCGAACCAAGAAAAGCCGAAAGTGGATTAAACATTGCCAAACTGAAAATTCCAATCACACTCATGATACCAACCAGGAGAACAGCCTCACTTACGGACATCCTACCGGCAGCAACAGGACGGTTAGCCGTCCTTACCATTAACAGGTCGTACTCTTTTTCAATCACCTGGTTCATTGCATTCGCAGCAGCAGTAACGAAAAAGCCGCCAATCCCGAGAAGCAACATCCCCCACCAACTTATTGCCGGACTAGCGATAGCATAGGCCATAACAGCGGAGAAAACAACCGTTAGGGTAAGTCTATGTTTAACCAACAGACCATAATCCTGGACCTTTTCTTTGAATCCAAGCTGCTTAGATATGCTTTTTACTTTGTACTTCATTCTTAATGAACTTCCTCTTCTCCTTCTCTTAATGGTGTAATCTGTGTCGTAAATTCGATACCATCTTTCCCGTAATCATAAGCCCAACGCTGAACCGTAGGTATCTTTCCAGGCCAGTTTCCGTGTCCCGTATTTATAGGAGTGGTCCATTCCAATGTATTGGCGCCCCAAGGGTTCCGGGTAGTCATTTTCTTCCCTTTCCAAATGGAGTAAAAGAAGTTGACTACAAATAATAATTGTAATGCGAAAGATAAGATCGCAAAAATCGTAATGAACTTATTCAGATCATCGAAATGTGAAAATGCATCGAAGGTTTCAAAGCTATAGTACCTTCTTGGCACTCCGGCAATTCCCATATAGTGCATTGGCCAGAAGATCGCATAAGCACTCACAAGTGTTCCCCAGAAATGAAGTTTTCCTAGAGTCTCGTTCATAAACCTGCCATACATTTTTGGGAACCAGTGGTAAATACCGGCAAACATTCCAAAGAAGGCTGCGATACCCATTACAATATGGAAGTGAGCAACCACAAAGTAGGTATCGTGCATTTGAATATCTATAGCTGAATTACCAAGGAAGATCCCTGTTAATCCACCAGATATAAACATGGAAACGAAACCGATTCCAAATAGACTAGCTGAATTGAAGCGAATATTACCTCCATATAGCGTGGTAATCCAATTGAATACTTTTACTGCAGAAGGTACTGCGATGATCAGGGTAAATACTACAAAGAAATTTGAGATAAAAGGATTTACGCCTGACATGAACATATGGTGCGCCCAAACGATAAATGAAAGGAAAGCAATAGCAAGTATTGAAAAAACCATCGCTTTATATCCAAATATCGGTTTCCTTGAATGCACCGATAAAACCTCCGAGACAATTCCCATTGCTGGGAGGATAATAATATAAACTTCCGGGTGGCCTAGGAACCAAAACAAATGCTGAAATAAGATCGGGCTTCCTCCTACTCTTTCGAGTGCCTCTCCGGCTATATAAATGTCACTAAGGAAAAAGCTAGTTCCAAGCTCTCTATCACAAATTGTCAACAAGAAAGCTGATACCAACACAGGGAAAGAAAGCAGAGCAATAATTGCTGTAATGAAAAAGGCCCAAATGGTGAGTGGAAGTCTCCACATTCCCATTCCTTTTGTCCTAAGATTTAGTACCGTAGTTATGTAATTTATTCCGCCTAGAAGAACCGAAACAACAAAAAACACAAGACTCAGAGCCCAAAGGGTCATTCCTGCTCCCGACCCCGACGAAGCCTGGGGTAATATGCTTAAGGGTGGGTAGGCGGTCCATCCACCGGAAAACGGCCCGGTGCTGAGAAAAAGTGAGGCAAACATGACGGCTCCGGCCAAAAAGAAGAACCAGTAGGAAAACATGTTCAACAATGGAGAAGCCATATCCCGAGCACCACACTGTAGGGGAATCAAGATGTTACTAAAAGTTCCACTAAGCCCGGCAGTCAGTACAAAGAAGACCAAAATGGTACCATGCATGGTCACCAAAGCATAATAAAAATCTGCGTTCAGGCTTCCAATGCCCTCAGAGTTGATTGTGATCCATTTTCCAAGGAAAGGTTGCAACCAGGCAATACTATCTTCCGGAAAACCCAGCTGCAAACGGAAGATTACACTCATTGCGGCCCCTATTATTCCCCAGAAAATACCAGTTATCAGGAATTGTTTCCCGATCACCTTATGATCCTGACTGAAGATATAATGGGTGATGAAGTTAGACTGGTATTTATCCCCATGATGGTGATCATGAAAATGATCATCATACCCTAATTCTTCTATCAGAACGTCGTCTTTGTGCTTGATCGCGATTTCAGCCATCTTGAATTATTTAGCAGTTCAGTTAGTTTAAACCCGAAAGTCCTCCAGAGGTATTGAATGGATCCTCTTCAGTCCCTTTAATAGTTGTATCATAATATCCTTGCAGCCCGGCTGCCCACATATCAAACTCTTCCTGAGAGACAATGTCTACAACTCTCCTCATACTATAGTGACCATTGCCACATAGCTCTGCGCAGGCAAGCTCAAACATAAACGCCTCCCAACGTTTTGGTCCGTCTGGTTCATCCGGATCTGAAGGCTCCCACCATTCAGGGTATTTAGGCTCACCATTTTTCTTGAGAGCTCCTAAGTTTTGTCGGTATTCTTCGGTAGTCATGGAAGGCGTAAAAACAAAGTAAGTAGGAAGACCAGGCACCGCATCCATTTTTACCCGAAAATGCGGAAGGTCAAAATTGTGCAGTACATCTCTTGATGTGATCCGTACTCTTACTTTTTTACCTACAGGTAATTTCAATATCTCCCCTGCGGCAGTACTCACCCAATCGTCATGGTTTTTTGTATCCGTCCAATCCATCCCTAGTGGATTAGTTGAATTGATCAGGGTATAATCTTTTCTCCCGAGCAGGCCATCTTCGCCGGGATATCTCATCATCCAGGCAAATTGCATCCCTGTGGCTTCAATTTCAATATGTTCTTCACCCTCACCCACATCAGCCATTACTTCGTTCCAGGCATCCAATCCTCCTACTACTAAAAATGTCATAACAACTGCAGGAATAATGGTCCAGATTAGTTCCAGCCGGTTATCATGAGAAAGGAAAATTGCTTTCCGTCCTTTCTGACCCCGGTACTTATAGGCAAACCAAAACAATGCTATATGGGTGATAAAGAAAACGATTGCAGTAAAGAACAAAGTGACATTGAAAATATAATCCAAAGTAGACCCATGCAAAGAAGCGGATTCATGTGGGCCATAGCCAAGCATGGAATTTTTATAGTACCAGGCTGAGACAATGGTAGAAATAAGAAACACAACCATGAAAACGAGAGAGATGATGCCGTTCATATTGTTATTGTCCCTCTGGATCTCTTCATTTCCGCGAATGCGACCCGCCAATTCGGATACTCGTCCTACCTGAACGATAATCACTCCGATCATCAAAACACATAATACTATTATCAAACCAGTCATAACTCTTTTATTGTATTACTAACAATCCAATTTTCTTTCTGTTCTTTCCCTACGTATGATGATGCAGGCTTTCTGCCAGATAAGGGTCATTTTTCGGAATTAATGAAGCTTTTGAAAGTTGGGTAAGGCTTACGTATAAGAAGGAGGCAAGGAATCCAAGGAAAGTACCAATCTCCAGAAGCCCTGGTAATTTGTACCCTGGCGGTGTTGCGTGTCCACCTCCATGCCCATCTCCATGTCCTGCTGCCTCCGCAGCATGGCCGATCATATCAGTCGCTCCATGTGAAGCAGCTTCCAAAGCCGTATGCAGAGCGCCTGGTTTGATCATCAAAAAGAAATCAATCCAGTGGCCGAAAATTAGCAGGATTGCGACGAAGCCTAATGTTCCAAATTTTCTTTTAGTATCATTTCGCATTAATATGAGAAACGGTAGAGCAAAATTAATGACCAGGTTCCCATAGAACAAGACAG
>JABDJM010000024.1 GCA_013002475.1 Saprospiraceae bacterium
GCCCCAGATAATGACCAGTTTCATGGGTAAGGGTTCCGTTTCCGGAGTTTGGCCATCCAGGTCCTCCGAACCAGCGATAATCTACCACTGATCCATCTGTATTTGGATTCCCAACAGTACCAGGGTATGGGAGGTAGGCATAACCGGTGGTTCCACCACCAGATGTGGTCCCTGGAATCGGGAGCACATAGATGTTATAATACAAATTAGGATCCCAATTCACTGTAGGTTTTATTTCCGTTTCTATGTTGTCATTTCCATTGCCATCGGTAGTGACCTGGATATCTGTCCTGGTGATACCGTTAGTCGGATTTCCCTGTGGGTCCACCACTGCCAAACAAAACTGCATGTCCGGATTTGCGATATCATCCGCCCAACGGGGAGGTGCGGAAGCATAACCTGGATTGGTTGCGGAAAAATCCTCGTTAAGGCGTTCCATTTGTGCTTCGATCTGACCCACGGCAATGTTTTGGCCAGTCCCGATGGGTTCACCATTATGGATCACATGAACCACACAGGCTATGCGAATAGTTTCTTCTCCCCGGTCTTGAAGTGATGAGATTTGAGGTAATGCCCTTTTATAATCCTCCACCCATTTCTTATAATCGGGATCCAGGTCCATTTTTCCCTGATGGATTGGGTCAAACCCACAACTAGGTTTTTCCTGGGAAAACGCAGGAATCGAGAATATCAGAAATGATAAAATGAAAAGGGTATTGGCAAGATTTCGCTGCATGACATTCTTTCTGATCGTAAAAGGAGGCATGGAATATTGAGGGAAATCCCTTGGGGTTAATTCCGTTTGAAAAATACGTAAAATCGTGCCCTCTTTACCCTAAAAATGGCCTAATCCACGACTATTTCAGAAATCCATTCTCAATCTCAGATTAATTCGCCTGGATGTCAAGTAGTTGGGAATAGCATATTGAGTGTTATAAATGGTTTTTATCCAGGTGTTTGAGGCCACATTCTGAACTTTCATCAGGTTATACACCTCCAGGCTGGCCCAGCTGGCGCGGGAAAACCGAAGAGGGTGATTGGGCTTTCTTTTCTTCCAGGCTCTTTCCCAAAGGGCTAAAGAAAAACCTATGTCTACTCTATGATAGGCTGAAAATCGGTAGGTGTTTCTGTGTACATCATTGTTGCCTCTCAAACCAAAGGGTAAGCCTGTTCCAATATTAAGGTTTACATGCACTTTGAAGTTTTCATTTTTAGGGAGGTAATCCTGAAAAAACATAGATAGGTTCATCAATCGATCAGTAGGTCTTGGCACATCTGCCACATCCCGCCCATCCGGCTCCCCAATGTCCCGGACTCTATGCTGGACGCCGTCCAATCTTTCCCTGGCGCGAAGCAAACTCAAATTGATCCAGCTTTCTGCACCAGGAACAAACTCTCCATTGATTCGAAAATCTAATCCTGTAACATAGCCTGAAGCATCGTTCTCCCCTGAGTACCTTATCCTTACATTATCAACTTCATAAGAAACTATATCCCATAGTTGTTTGTAATAGGCCTCAACAATCATTCTAAACTTCTTCGGATATTTTTTTCCAAGGAAAAAATCCCTGGTTAAGCCTGCGACAAAGTGGGCTGATTTCTGGGATTGGATATTATCATTCAAAGTACCATCGAGCCTTCTTAGTTCTCTGTAAAATGGAGGCTGATAATACATGCCTGCTGCAAATTTGAAACTGTAATCTTTTTTCCAGCTTAAGGGTTGCCATAATACTTGCGCCCTTGGTCCGAAATTGAATTCTTTATTTAAATCCCAATATGCGGCCCGGATCCCAGCGGTCACTTTCGTTTCAAATTTTCCCTCTTTCCTAAATGTATAGGAGTCCTGAACAAATGCTGTAAAACGGTTTGATCGCTGTTCATTTGACCTTTTCAAGACGTTTTTTACAAGTACCTGGGTTGTATCGTAATTCAGGGAAAAGCCTGCAGAGTCCAAACGCTCCCATTCTTTAACATCATCCTGAATAAATTCATTCTGTGCTTTTAAGCCCCATTGAAGGAAATGCGAATTGGATGCAGTTCCAATATCTTTTTTACCCGACTGGAATTCAATACCACCTTTATGTTGAACATAACTAACTCGCGATTCCAAACTGTTGCGAACAAATTGATGCTGTGTCCCGGTACCCAATACCCCTACAACTTCTCCAAAATCATCACTACCAAGTGAAGACTCCACTTGTCCTAGCAAGTAGTCTCCGATGATATCAAAATTTTCGTCCTCCTCAGATTGGTAAGTGGAAGTCAAAAATTTCAGATAAAGTGGATTCCTTTCTCTGTCCGGCAAATAGGTCAGAGACAAACCTCCCATGTAAGTGGTGAAGTAGTCAACCTCCTGTCCTTCAAATACGGTAAAAAGATTCAGTGCAAAATCGATCAATCCCAAGCCCGTGGAACGATCCACAGGGATGAATTGATATTCTGAGCGGTTGTAGTTGCCCATCAAACCAATCTGCAAATCCCTGGATATATCATAGGTTATATAAGTTTGAATATCCGTGAAATTGGGAGTGTACTCTCCGGTGATATCCAAGGACCCGAGTAAATATTTTGTCGTTTTGTAACGTGCGCCTGCCAGGTACCGGACCTTCCGATAATTGTCCTTGCCTGCTTTGAAGGATCCTTCAAGGTGTGCCGAGGCACCCAGTGCGCTGATGCTGGCCGAGGTCCTAAGCGAATCCGGACGCTTATACTTTATGTCAAGAACGGAGCTCATTTTGTCTCCATATTTGGCCTCAAACCCACCGGATGAAAAAGAGAGGTCTCTAATTAGATCTATGTTAGGAAATGTCAGTCCCTCTTGCTGGCCAGATCTGATCAGCTGTGGGCGATAGATCTCAAAGTCATTTACATAGACGAGGTTTTCATCATAATTACCCCCTCGCACATTGTATTGAGAACTTAACTCCCCACCTGTTCCGCTGGAGGTTCCAAGGGCGATGGCCGGAAGAACAGATTCAAAGTTTCCACTGGTAGTGGGTAGTAGTTTTAGTTCCTGAACCTCTTCCCGGATCATACCGCCCTCTTCCAGGCGACTTTCGGTTACGACGATCTCAACATCTGATTCAAGGGGAGCCATAACAACATTTAGTCTTTTGGAAGCTCCGGCTTGTATCGGGAGGAGTGTCTTACTTGCCTCCTTATATCCTATCCTTGAAAAAACGATCTCCACCTCGGTTTGGGCCGGGATCTCGATCTTGTAATTTCCGTTGGAAGATGATTGGACAGCTGTATTTGAGCCTCGGATATAGACGGTGACAAAGTCTACTGGCTCCTCTGTTAGCCCATCTTTGATATTCCCGACTAGGGTCGCCTTTTCCTGGGCTGAGGCCTGGATACTAAGGGCGCAAAGGGTAAAAAGGATAAAGAACCTGAGGTAAAGCTGGATCATCGGCAATAAATACAGTCTTTCTAACGGAGATCAGGCGATTAAGGTGTCTTTTCCTATGGATTTTAGTCTGGAAATGACATCCAGCGGATCTTCCGCTTTAAAGACGGCGCTTCCCGCTACCAAAACCCTGGCACCAGCCTGCAAAAGGGTTTCTGCATTTTGTAGCCCTACCCCTCCATCAATCTCGATAATAGCCTTAGAATTTCTTTCAATGATCTGTGAATGCAGCTCCCTCACTTTGGCAAGCGTTTCATAAATAAATTTTTGCCCACCAAATCCGGGATTGACACTCATCAGGCAAAAAAGGTCCGCATCCTCGATCAAATTTTTTACCGCTGAAACCGGCGTTCCAGGGTTCAGAGCTACACCCGCTTTTGCACCCGTAGCTTTGATTTGCTGAAGGGTCCTATGGATATGAGGACAGGCCTCATAGTGGACTGTTATTACATCAGCTCCCGCCTCGCGATAGGCTTCGATGTACTGTTCGGGTTTTTCGATCATTAAATGAACATCCAATGGCTTCCCACAAAGCTTCTTAAGGACCTTTACGATCATCATCCCAAAAGTGAGATTGGGTACAAAGTGACCATCCATGATATCAACATGGAGCCAATCAGCTTCACTACCATTTACCATGTCCATGGCCTTAGACAAATTGGAAAAATCAGCGGCCAATACTGAGGGAGCAACCAGATGTTTCATTAATTAATTTTTCTGAACTAAATATTTTCAAACGTGAACCACATTTAAGTTTTCGATCAGGGGCATTCTCTGAAAACGAAGCATTAGCTGAACAATCGCCAATACATCTTTTTCACAATACCTGGCAATCCTTTCAACGTCCTTCTCTTCCCAAAATACCCTTCCTACATCACTCCCATCAATATCATCTTTGGGAGAAGGAATTTTAAATAACTTGGTCAGCAATTTTAGGGAGGTATAATTCTTAAAGTCCCCAAATCGCCATAGATCCATAGTATCTAAAATGTATTTGGTCTCCCAGGGTTTCTTGCCAGCTAATTGTAGCATGCCAGGAAGTTCTAAAGCATGGATCACCATTCGCCGGCAAATGTAAGGGATATCAAATTCCTTGATATTATGACCACAAAGATAGAATTGA
Source organism: Saprospiraceae bacterium (assembly GCA_013002475.1). Classification (GTDB taxonomy): domain Bacteria; phylum Bacteroidota; class Bacteroidia; order Chitinophagales; family Saprospiraceae; genus JABDJM01. The sequence goes on from JABDJM010000024.1 coordinate 4,530, forward strand.
GCAGGGTCCGGGTAGTATTGAGCTAATAAGTTGGCAAAGTCTTCAAGGATTTTCTTTTCATCCTCCCCGTAGAAAGAAGTCAGCCTAACCCTCATTTCTTTGGTTTCCCAATCCCTTAGCAGGATACCAACCGAAATACAGACTATGCGGCCGAATTCACTATAAATCGCTCCGCGATCAGTATACTTATCCGCCACAGCCTTTTCCTCAAGGGGCTCCTGCCGTCCTCTGGCCAAAGCATTTGCCTTAGTGGCCCAGAGGCTTTTCCAATCCTCATCCAGTTCGCCGTACTCTTTGAAATTCGAGACGGTTTCTATGTCAAGAAAAAGGACTTTTGTAAGTTCAAAGGTTGGAAGCATAAGTTTAATATAGAACTTGGAACAGAATTTTCAATGCAACGTATTTTTCAATAATCCCATCTTGGGAAATAGATCAGGAAGAAGCGAGGAAAAGCAGAAGTAAAAAAACAGCCTTTGTGTAATTCCAAGCCATACGAAATCTAAGAAAAACCACGATACCGGATAAAATTACAAATCAAAATCTTTCCACATGACTGATTCCAAAGATTCCAGACAAAAGTTCATAGCCGCTGCAGCTGTTTTGTTCATTGCCCTCTTAGGAATAAATGCCTATCTGCTGTATAATAAGGTACAGCAAGACAATACGATCGAAACCCAGACCATGGAAATCGATGAGGCGGAGCGATTGAAGGTGGAGCTTGAGAAAAATTACTACGAATCACTCAGTGAGCTTGAGTCGATGAAAACCGGTAATCAGGAATTGAATGTCCTGATCGATGCTCAAAAGTCCGAGTTGGAAGAGCAAAGAAACCGGATCAGAAGTCTGATCAATTCAGGGAATCGTTCCAAGAAGGAATTGACTGAGGCCCGGGATCAAATTGCCGGGATCCGAAGCCAATTGGATGGATATGTCGGAGAGGTCAATAAACTAAAAGGTGAAATAGAAACCCTCACCGAGGCGAACACGGAGTTAACCACTGCAAACCAAAATTTAAGCATGGACCTTAGCAGTCAAAAAACCGTGAATGATGAGCTGACCACGGCGAAGGCTGCCCTCGTCAGTGAGAAGGAAGATTTGATCACTGAAAAAAGCAAGCTGAGTAAAGTAGTAACTAAAGCCTCGGTCATCAAGGTCGGAGAGGTTTCTGCTTCTGCCTGGCGGGTCCGCAAATCCGGTAAGCCTGCCAAGACTAAGTCGGCCGGAAAAACAGATAGAATAAAAGTTTGCTTTACAACTACTGCGAATGAGGTTGCCAATGCCGGAAATGAGAGGTTCTATATCCGGGTCCTAAGTCCATTGGGCCAAACGCTGGCAGTTGAAAACCTTGGATCAGGCATTATGACTACCGCCAATATGGAAGAGATTCGTTTCACTCAAGCAAAAGATCTTCCTTATGAAAATAACTCTTTGGTCGGCTGCTTCCTTTGGGAGCCCAATTTGGCTTTTAGTTCCGGAAAGTACGCCATTGAGGTCTACAACAAAGGCCATCTGGCTGGGAGCGGAGATTTTCTCCTAAAGTAATTGCATAAAAAGGCCGCTTTCAGCGGCCTTTTTTGTTTTCCATTTGTTACAAAGAGGAATTATCTGGAGTTTTGTGTTGAACATGGAAGAAAAGAAACAAACCAGCAATCCGATCGACCCGGACAAAGTAGCCGAGAACCCGCACCTTTTACCTTATGCTCATACAGTAGGTGGAGCGGTGATCAAGCCTATAGACCGGGGACAGGTAAAAGGCCTTGCCCTGAAAGCCATGTACAAGCAAACGGATCAGCAACTGGAGCAGATCAAGGAACAGATAAGCTTACTTGCGGTGCAAGCAAAAGAGATCCAGGATCGCGTGATCATTTCAGAACAGATCTATCAAGCTACATGCGGTTTCAAACCACTGATAGGCCATAATTATTTCTTGTATAATAAAACCGAAGAATATCCTGTTTTGTCCATGATCGGTCCTAATGAATGGGGAAAGACCCCACCTTACCAGTTTGTAGCTGAGGTTGAACTTTTACCGGACCATACCTGGAAAGTAATTTCAAAAGAAACGCCTTGAAGTACCTGATCTTATTTTTTGTTTTCAATCTGTTTTCCCCTCCTGGTCCACCCGTGACCGTAGAGTGGCAGATTGAAAAAAGCCAGGATCTGGGTCTTCTGGATCTCAATTCTCCAAAAAGCATCAGTTTTCCCTTCAAAAACATTACTGAAGAGCCTATCACTGTCGATAATGTCCGGACCACCTGTGGCTGCACTGCACCCAATTGGGATTTTGCTCCAATCCTTCCTGGGGAGATTGGCAAAATCGATATCGAATATGATGCTAAGAAGCCCGGCTATTTTTACAAAAAGATCAAAGTCTTCTTTAGCGGTCAGCGAAGAGCTGAGATTCTCGTCATCGAGGGCGAGGTGAAGATTTGAGCTGATTTGGTCGAGAAATAAGGGAATTTGCTCCATAATGGGTCCCTCTTTAACAGATGTACATACAAATTTGGGCTGTCAATCCATTTAAGGGGAGATGAATGTGATTTTTATCTTTGCCAACCGAATAAAACGATAAACTGTGGCGGTTACCATTTTTTCCATAATCTATATTCTCCTTTGGGGGATCACTATAAAGCCCCTTTTTGAAAAGGCGGGTATTGAGGGCTGGAAAGCCTATGTTCCAGGGCTCAATTTTTTTGAGGCAGGAAAGATGGTTGGTCATAAGCCATCCTGGGCCCTTTGGCTACTTTTTCCCATCGTCAACTTCTTTTTTCTTGCCAGCCTGAATGTTGACCTGGTCCGATCTTTCGGAAAATATTCTTTCCTGGATTCTGCTTTGGCTGTGATTTTTGCGCCAATACCTTTTTTCCAAATCGGACAGGATGAGGG
>JABDJM010000037.1 GCA_013002475.1 Saprospiraceae bacterium
AGTCAGGAATTACTTTAAGTAATCTATTAAAAGCACTTGTTGCCCAGTCGCATACATATACATTACTAAAACCTTTATTAAAGGCATACTCGGCCTCATAGGCATTCCCTGCACCCGGTATAAGAATTCTCGTATTGAGGTCTTCAAGTTGGTCCAGGATCCTCTGAATGGGGGGAGTAATAAATCCGACATCCCAACCTGTATATCCATTTTTGTATCTCTCTTCCCAATAGTCCTTGTTCAATAATTCCGATTCCAAAACTTCTTTTTTGATTTCGATAAATCTCTTTCCCAGGGGGATTATGGCGTCCCACTTCATATCATTTGGACGAAGCTAGGACTAATTCCTGTACAAAAAGATTAGTTTTGGATCTATGGTAAATCACCTGCCAATTCGGGAGCTTATTAATTGTGGAGGGAAGCTGATTGATCTGTCGGAACCCCGGATCATGGCCATTATGAATGTGACTCCTGATTCATTTTTTCAGGGTAGTAGACTGGATTCTGAGCAAGCAATTTTGGAAAAAGCTGGTAAATCCTTGGAGGAAGGTGCTTCCTTTTTGGATATAGGCGGTGTCAGCACCCGTCCAGGTGCTTCAGAGGTGAGTCTGACAGAGGAATTGGATCGGGTATTACCGGCAATCACTCTGATCAAAAATAACTTTCCTGAGGCGATCATTTCCATTGACAGCTGGAGAGCCGAGGTCGTAAAGGCCGCAGTTATTGCGGGGGCTAGCATGGTCAATGACATCTCTGGAGGCAAGTTTGATTCGCAAATGTGGGAAACTGTAGGGGCATTGGATGTGCCATACATTTTTATGCATACTAGTGGCAAGCCGAACGAAATGCAGCGGAATACAGATTACAAAAACGTGAGTCTCGATATTTGCGATTTTTTTGGAGCCAACATCCAAACTCTACTGGATCATGGCATAAAGGACATCATTCTGGATCCCGGATTTGGGTTTGGAAAAACGATTCAACAAAACTATCAGTTGCTACATGATCTTCCCGGCTTTCGGATTCTTCAATGCCCACTGCTGGTAGGACTTTCCAGGAAATCTATGATCCACAAGGTTCTGGAAATTAGCCCGCATGAGGCGCTGAATGGAACCACCGCAGTTCACATGATCTCGCTGTTAAATGGTGCTTCCATATTGCGGGTTCATGATGTCAAAGAAGCAAACGAATGTATACGCGTATTTTCAACCTATCACAAAACCAATAAAGTGTCTACCAATGATTAGAATTTTACCTGTTCTACTTCTTGCCTTTTTAAGTCTCCAGTTGATTGGCCAAAAAACCATAGTTCATTGTGGAGGATTGATCGACGGAGTTTCGAATGAAAGGATGGAGAAGGTTTCGGTTGTCATTTCCGGAAAAACTATTGCAGCTATTTCAAAGGGATTTATTCAACCAGAGGATGGCGATCAGTTGATCGATCTTTCGGATCATACTGTCATGCCAGGCTTAATGGATATGCATGTTCATATCGAGAGTGAGTATAGCAAGGGTAGTTATATCAATCGGTACAATATGGATCCCGCGGATGTGGCTTTTCGAGCAGCTCATTATGCGAAAACAACATTGATGGCTGGGTTTACCACAGTAAGGGATCTTGGTGGAAGCGGGGTAAATGTTTCTTTGCGTGAAGCAATTAAGCGGGGCTTAGCCACTGGTCCAAGGATCTATACCTCCTGTAAGGCAATAGCTATTACCGGCGGGCATGGCGACCCGACTAACGGAGCCAAGACTGGTATTTTTGATTTTCCCGGACCTGAAAAAGGAGTGGCAGATGGGCCAGACGAGTGCCGAAAAGCCGTGCGGCAACAAGTAAAGAATGGAGCTGATTTGATAAAGATCACGGCTACCGGAGGAGTATTGAGTGTGGCCAGAGATGGCTTTCGACCTCAATTTTCCGAAGAAGAAATTGAAGCGATCATTTCCACTGCCAAAGACTTTGGTATTTCGGTGGCGGCGCATGCTCATGGTGACGAAGGGATGCGCAGGGCTGTGGCAGCAGGTATCACCTCAATTGAGCATGGCACACTGATGACTGAAGAAACGATTGCTCTAATGAAGAAAATGGGAACCTGGTATGTCCCCACCATTTCTGCTGGGAAAGCGGTGGCAGATTCGGCCCTTGTAAGAGGTTATTTTCCTCCGCTTGTAACGCCCAAGGCCCTTTCCATAGGACCTCAGATTCAATCCACCTTTGGTCGGGCATACCGGGCAGGTGTTAAGATCGCCTTTGGTACCGACGCCGGTGTTTTCCCTCACGGAAAAAATGCTAAGGAGTTCGTCTACATGACCGAGGAGGGAATGTCAGCCATGGAAGCCATACAATCGGCAACTATGAATGGTGCTCAACTTCTAGGAGTAGCCGAAAATCTGGGTTCAATTGAAAAAGGAAAGTTGGCAGACCTTGTCGCTGTCAGAGGAAACCCTCTGGATGATATTTCAATATTGATGGATATGGCCTTTGTAATGAAGGAAGGAACTGTGTACAAAAACGAATAGGTATGCCGCTGGAGTTTGCTGAAGAATTTCGGCGTCCCTGGTTTATTAGAGGTGCCCACCCCCAAACTATTTTTGTAAATCTGTTCCGTAAGCCCACTTTCATTCGACCTGAAAGAGAAAAGGTCCTCACGCCCGATGGCGATTTTTTTCTGGTAGACTGGTACAAACAGGGAAGTAAAAAATGCATCATAATTGCCCATGGCTTGGAGGGAGATTCAAAGCGGCAATACGTTCGAGGCCTGGGAAAGACCATGTTTGACGAGGGCTGGGATGTGCTCGCTAAAAACTTCAGGAGTTGCGGCGGAAAAATCAATTATTTACCAGGTTCTTATCATTGTGCACATACACAGGATCTTGAGCTGCTTGTCGATAGGATCCAGGCGGAAGGTGTTTATGATACACTGGTCTTGGCTGGCTTTAGCCTGGGTGGAAATGTATCCCTTCTATATGCAGGAAGAAAAGCGAGTGAGATGCCGTCTGTAGTTAAGGCAGTAGTTGGGGTGAGTGTCCCCTGCGATTTGGTTGAATCAGTGGATGAGTTGGATGCTCCTAAAAACAGGCATTACCTCTTACAGTTTTTCAGACCTCTGAAGAATAAGGTTCGTCAAAAGGTAGGAAGAGGGATCATCTCTAAGGACCGGGCGAAATTGATTTATAAGGCCAAAAATTTTCGTGAACTAGATGAGGTTTATACTGCTCCCTTACATGGTTTTGATTCAGCAAGGGATTATTGGGCTAAAGCTAGCAGCCTTAGTCATCTGACCCAAATAAGGGTGCCCAGCCTGCTTATTAATGCCATGGATGACACCTTTATCTCAAAAACCTGTTTTCCAACAGAAATTGCGAAAAGTTCACCAGATTTCCACCTGGTGATTCCTCCGGTTGGGGGCCATGTGGGTTTTGTCTCAGGCTTTCCCTGGACCTCCCTTTGGTCGGAGCAAAAGATCAAAAGCTTCTTGATAGACACCCTCTCCCTTTAAAATATTGTTAAACAGCCTCCAACGGCCAATGCAACCCATGGCCTATAGTTTATATCTTTACAGGAAGAAGCTGTTTCCTGCTACAACTGGTCTAACCATACATGCAACAGAATCCATCCTATTTTGAAGACTTTTTTAAGTCCCTTCGCCGAAAACGAGCCTGGAAGATCACCTATAGGGTGGCTCGTAGGATCGTTATTGGGCTGGTGTTGCTTGTCCTGTTGTTTTATCTGATTCTACAAATCCCGGTTATCCAGCAATGGGCCGCCTCCAGAGGCACCGATTACCTTTCCGACCAGCTCAAAACCAAAGTTAGCCTTGGATCCTTTGACTTCCGGTTTTTCGATAAACTGATCCTTGAGGATTTTTACATAGAAGACCTAAAGGGTGATACACTGATTTTTGCAAGTGAGTTGGAAACAAGTATGAGTGCCAACCTAATTGCCTTATTCTCAAAAAGATTGGACCTGGATGATATTGTTCTGCAGAATGCAAAGATCAATTTGGAGATAGAACAAGGAGACAGCCTTTCAAATCTCCAGCGCATCTTTTTAAACCTCGAAAACACAGCTGACAAAGAAGAGAAAAGTGCAAGGCCCTTCAAACTGGACCTTCAGAATATAGGCCTAAATAATGTGAACCTCACCAACTTGAACAGGCCAAAAGGTCTCCATCAGTTCTATTTTATGGATGACGGCTGGATCGAAGTAGAAAGCATAGACCTGGCAAAGAACAAGTTTGAAATATCAAATGTGACCTTGTACAGCCCGGATGTACTATTAGAACTCCATCCTCAAAATCTGGTGGAAGTCTCTTCAGGTTCTGTGGGAGGATCTCCAACGGAAGATAGTCTTCAAAATATATTCAATTTGTCGCTGAATGAACTTCGTTTGGCTGAAGGGACCTTCCGGCTGAATAATTACAGGTGGGGCCCCGAAAAATTGACCCCTGATTCCATAATGGATTTCAGGTTTTTGGAGGTTACTGATATTGTTTTGCAGGCAGATGATCTGGCCATGCTTGGGCAAGATCTAACCTGTCAATTAAATAAGTTAGCCCTAAATGAAAGCAGCGGATTTAAATTGAACCGCCTTAAATCTGATCTTTTGAAAATGGATGAAAGATCGGTTTCGTTTTTCGATATGAAACTTGAAACTCCAAAGTCCTCGCTAGGGGATACCCTGATATTCAAATTCAGGGAGTGGACGGATCTTGAGGATTTCAATAATAAGGTTCTGATGGATGCCCGCTTCAAAAATGCAGAGCTTTTCTTCGAGGATCTGATGGCTTTCGCACCTGGACTTTGGAATAACAATTTTTTCCGGCTAAACAGCGAAAAGAAAGTTACCATTGGTGGACGGGTCCAAGGTCGGATTAATAACCTCCGCGGAAGAAATGTAAACCTGAAAATGGGGGAGAGGACCCAACTTATCGGGAACTTCAATTCACGTAATCTTGCCATCAAACAACAGGAGGTGCTCAACCTTGACTTAAAGAGAATGGTCACGGACATGAGAACTTTGCGCCTTCTTGTTCCCAACTTTACGCCTCCTTCAAATTTTGATAAGCTTGGAGATCTCGATTTCAACGGACGATTTGATGGTTTCTTTGTTGACTTTGTTGCCTATGGTGCGCTGAACACCAACCTGGGGACGGCAGAGCTGGATATGCGTATGGACCTTCGGGATGGAAGAGAAAAGGCAAGGTATTCTGGAGAGATGAATCTAAAAGATTTTGACTTGGGAACCTGGGCAGACAATGCTGATTTTGGTTCTATCAGTATCCAATCAAAGGTTGAGGATGGACTAGGTCTTACCCTGGAAGATGTCAACACTGCCTTAACAGCCACAATAGATAATTTCTCCTTTAAGAATTACAACTACCAGAATGCTGAGATAACCGGTCGATTGACCAGGAACTTGTTTGATGGTGATCTTAAAATACAAGACCAAAATGTGGACCTTGATTTTAGCGGGGCGATTCGCTTTGGCGATACCATTCCTGTCTTTGACTTTACGGCATCTGTTAGAACTCTGGATCTGCTTCCGCTAAATATTACTCAGAAACCTTTTTCTTTTACCGGGGATGTAGATCTAAATCTGGTGGATAATAAAATTGCTACCATAAGGGGAGAGGCTAGCGGTAAGAATTTGGTTTTGCTCATTCCTGGCAATGATACCTTGGCTCTGGATACAGTTAGTTTGGTAACAGGTTTGGATGGGAAAGGAGTTCGTGATCTTAATTTTAACTCGGAAGTCCTTCAGGCTAACATGGAAGGCAAATTCGTTTTAGACGAGATACCAGCCTATCTGGCAAAATTCTTTTTGCGAAATCACCCTTCGATCTCGAAGAGGTTAAAGATAAAAGACCCTGGTCCGGATGTGGAAAGTTCATTTTTCACATATAATATTGATGTGCCGGATTCAAAGAATTTTTTAAAGCTGTTAGATCCGAATCTTCACAGGGTTAAAGATTTTCATCTAGAGGGAGAATTTAATAGTGAAAGAGATTTGCTTGAAACCAGCTTTGATCTTCCTTATTTCGGATATGCGGAAAATTCTTTCGAAGACCTTTTGTTTTCCTTGGAAGGAAATGAGGAGGATGGGAACATTTACATGGAAGTTGGAAAGTCCTTTCTTGAGGATCTAGAATTGGAACCTATCACTTTACGTGGGCAGCTGCATGCAGATTCCCTGGACTTTCAATTCAATGCATTTAGTTGGACCAGCGTATTGGACAACTTGCAGTTGCAAGGAAGCCTTCATGTTACCGATGAGAATTACCAAATAACTTTCCTTCCGGGAGAATTGGTGATCCTTAAGGAGGCCTGGCAAATTGGGGAGAACAACAAAATAAGCTTTGACAAAGGCATTGTCGATATTGAAAACTTCTTCCTGTCCAATTCAGGACGTTCATTTCTTTTGGAATCTGTGGGGAATAGAGGAATTAAGGCCGAGGCTGAAGGTTTTGAATTTTCTATGATCGACCAGGTGTGGGATTATGATAAACTTGATTTCAATGGAGCTTTCAATTTATCACTTCGCTCCACTGATATTTTCGAATTAAAAGATCTCCGTCTTTCCGTTCTATCCGACACCATGATCGTAAATGGAGAAGACTGGGGAGTCTTTAGACTGGATGCAAGAGGAAATACTCTTAAAGAACCGGCTGACGTGTATCTTTCGATCACCAAGGAGGAAGCCCAACTCACAGCAGAAGGCAGGGTCATTCCACAGAATAATCCTGATTCGGCTATTCCATTGCTGGATTTTGACCTTGCTGTAAGCCGATACCCACTGCACATACTAGAATACTGGATAGAAAACGGGATCAGCAATACTTCCGGGAATTTTGACATGGCACTTAAGGTCGATGGACCCTTAAACTATCCAAATTTTAATGGTGACATCCGGATTTACGATGGTGCTACTACCCTAGATTTTCTGAATACCCGCTACTTCATATATGATGAAACGGCAAAAGTTACCAATACCTATATTGACGCTACAGGAGGCTTGATAAGAGATGAATTTGGAAATGTGGCGACAGTTCAAGGAGGGTTGACCCATGACCACATCAAGAATATGGGTCTCGATGCGACCATTTCATCTGACAACTTTTTGGCACTGAATACTCAGAAAGGAGACAATGATCTTTTCTACGGGACTGCCTTTGCTGACGGCTTTGTGACCTTTACAGGAAACTTCAGAAAGCCAAATATTTTCATCAATGCGGCCCCGGAACGGAACACCCAAATTGTCATCCCAATCAGCGATTACCAGGATGCCGGTGAGGTCAGTTTCATAGAGTTTATTAACGATTCTGATACCCTTTCATTAAATAATCAAAACCAGGCTTCTGAGGTTCTTGGGGTGGAGATGGATATGAGGTTGGCTATGAATGAAAATGCCGAGATGAGAATGGTCTTTGATGAAAAAGCAGGTGATGAAATTAAGGGAGTGGGAACGGGAGACATCAGGATAGATATGTATCGAAATGGTGATTTCCGAATGAATGGAAATTATGTGATCACCTCTGGTCAATATCTTTTCACCACATTCAATGTCATCAATAAACCTTTCGAGGTAAAACAGGGAGGTCTGATCCAGTGGTCTGGAGATCCTTATAATGCAGATATAAATATTGTGGCTGAATACAGCCGTCTGAGGGCAGCTCCATATAACTTCATAGAAGAATATATTGAGTCATTAGAGTCGGTAAAATCCGAAGCCCGACAGATCACAGATGTGGACCTGATAATGAACCTGACCGGAAAACTTCTCCAGCCTGATATTGCCTTTGAACTTTCGTTCCCAAATGTTTCTCCTGACATACGGAACTATGTGGACTCAAAACTGAGAAGCATTGAGCAGGATCCAAATGAGCTTAACCGGCAGGTCTTCGGCCTCATGGTACTTGGCGGGTTTCTACCCAATACTTCTGCGAGTTCTAATGCCATTGGGGATTATGTTGGGGAGGCCGTTACAAATACACTTACCGAATTCCTGAGCTCCCAATTGTCCCTGCTCCTGACAGACCTGGTTTCAGATGTAGTCCGGGACGGCGGAGTGTTATCTGGTATCCAATTGGATGTGAACTATTCAAATTATAATGCCACACAGATTGATCAGTTTGCCAGCGGTCAGGGTAATGAGATCGGGTTAAGACCAAAGTTCCTATTATGGGATGACAGAGTTTCCATTGAAGCTGGAGGTGGAGTCAATTTTGAGGGTGCAACAGGAACTTATTTTGGTAACGACGTTGTGGTTGAATTTGCCATAAGTCAGGATCGCAGGCTAAAAGCGAGAGCCTATCAGAAGTATGATAATACCGTTCTGGGAAACCGCAACCAGTTTGGTTTAGGTGTTACTTATCGTAGAGAGGGAGACACGTTTAAAGAACTTTTCTTTCCTCGGCGGGTCGCCCGTAAAAAAGCTGAAGCCTTAGTTCCAGAGCCCGAAGAAGAGACGAAAGGGAACTAGACCCGGTCGCTTCGCGACCTCAGCAGAAAATCTCCAACTACCAGGGCTGCCATAGCCTCCTCGATCGGCACAGCTCTGGGGACCACACATGGATCATGTCTTCCTTTCCCCTCAAC
>JABDJM010000038.1 GCA_013002475.1 Saprospiraceae bacterium
CTTCATCATATGTTCTTCCTAAAATGGAGCTTAGGTAGGCATAGGCCTGCTCATCCTTTATTTTCTTTGATCCATCCCCTAAAACTAATTCCTCCAGCTTCTGCCAGTCCTGGTTGGGCTCCCCTCTTAGATTCAGACTATTTCGTCTGATCTTTTCAGCCTCATTGTAAATAAAAGTCAGGTGAGTCAAAATATCATAAATATCACTTCTACCGCGGGTCATTTCAATGAACATTTGCTCATCATCAACACGATAGCAATTCCTAACTCGTTTTGGTGGTGTAATTACTTTGAAGTGGGAATTATCCAATCCTTCCCTTGACACCATTCGAATGTATCGGCACTCTTCAATTCCCTGCGGAAGACGCTCCATTACATAAAGGAGACCATTAACTTCCACTTTCTCCTCATCCGCAATCGATCCATATATCTCAGGGCTCAATGTGATCAATGACTTTCTCAGGGCTTCTCCAGAAACTCCCATGGGCTTATAACTTCCCCGGATGAATAGATGGCGCATGGCAATATATATGCGCTCGATGGCTGCCCTCGATTCCTGGGCACGTGTTCTGGAAGTAAATTCCCCCATTTATAGGTTAGTCTTTGATTATGTGACTAAAATAGCCCCAAATATTTTAATATTGAATACAGGGTGATCAGAGATCATATGAAGAAAGGATACACTTTCCCAATACATGGATATGCAGGAATTGTCCTCGTTCTACTATTCTGGTACCTGAATTGGCATCTGGAAGGACTGAGAACTCATTGGGGGTTTTTCCCATTGTGGCTGGGCTATTGCCTTACCGTCGATGCCATAACCTATAAAAGAGAGGGAGATTCTCTTGCTACACGGAATCCTATTGCCTATATCGGATTATTTGTAATTAGTTTTCCTTTCTGGTGGTTGTTCGAGGCATTGAATGAAGTTGCCCAATACTGGCATTATTCTCATAGAGATCAATTTTCCGATCTCGAGTATTTTGTCCTTGCAAGCTTCAGCTTTTCTACTGTCGTACCAGCAGTGTTTGGGACATCTGAATTGGTATCCTCATTGTCAAGAAATGTGAAGAGAAAATCCTGGATTAAACTGGGTGGTAAGAAATGGCAACAGGTAGCCTTTTTCATAACCGGCTTGATTATGTTACTGATCGTACTTTTAACACCGCAATATGGTGCAGCTTTTTTATGGATTTCGATTTACTTCATTATAGATCCAATCAATGTCTGGATGGGACATCGATCGCTCCTCTCAGAAACCGCTAAAGGACATTGGAGGATAATCTGGATACTATGGATAGGGTGTCTTATTTGTGGTTTTTTCTGGGAGATGTGGAATTTCCATTCAAATCCAAAGTGGTTTTACACGGTTCCCGGAGTAGATTTCTGGCATGTATTCGAAATGCCACTTTTGGGATATCTTGGATACTTCCCATTTGCACTCGAATTATTTGCCATGTACCATTTTGTTGTTGGTATATTCAAATGGAAAAATTGGAACAGCTACCTGAAGTTGTCTTAGGCAATTAATATCAGTTAACTTTGCGATCATTCCCTTATTATGCAACATCAAGCAGTTAAAGACTTTTTGTCCAATTCCGATGAACATCCAATCATCGATGTACGCTCACCTGCTGAGTTCGAAAAAGGTCATATTCCCGGAGCACACAACATCCCTCTTTTTAGTAATGATGAAAGAGCCCAAATTGGCAAAACATACAAACACCAGGGAAAAGACTTAGCAGTAAAGGAAGGATTGAAAATTGTTGGCCCAAGAATGGCGGCAATGGTGGATCAAATCGAAAATATTAACCCGGGTAAAGATTTGAGAATATATTGCTGGCGTGGTGGAATGAGGTCTTCGAGTGTTGCCTGGCTATTTGAAACCAGTGGTTATCGATGCACGTTGTTGGAGGGAGGATACAAAAGCTACAGGGGATTGATGTCATCAATTTTTGAAGAGCTGGACATTATTCTAATCGGCGGTGAAACGGGATCAGGAAAAACTGAGGTACTACAGGAATTAAAAAAGCTTGGTGAACAAACCATTGACCTTGAGGATTTGGCAAATCATAAAGGTTCAGCATTTGGTTCTGTCGGCATGCCGGAACAACCAAGCAATGAACATTTTCAAAATCTTGTCATAGAGGAATTTCTGAAACTGGATCCGAAGACAAGAATTTTTGTTGAAGATGAATCCGCAAACATTGGCAAAGTATTTCTTCCCGAGGAACTTTGGCTGAAAATGAAGGGAAGTCCCGTGATCCAGCTCTCTATAGATCTGGAGGCTAGAGTAAACCGCCTGGTAAAAGATTATGGGAATAATGATAAGGAGGAACTGAAGAGTTGTATACTTAAAATTGAGAGAAAACTTGGTGGTCAAAATGTAAAGGCAGCGATTGAGCATCTTGGATCCGGAGATCTTGTATCGGTTGCACGATTGCTTTTGTATTACTACGACAAATCATATCGCTTTCAACTGGAAAGGAAGAAATCCAGGATCATTTCTCGAATTGAATCTGAGGAAGGACATCCTAAGACCTTAGCTGTAAATATTATCAATAAAATGGGGAGTGAAGTATTACATGGATCAAATTGAAAACAAAGAAATAAAGCTGACTCAACTCAGCCATGGTGCCGGGTGTGGTTGTAAAATATCTCCGGAAATACTTGAAGGTCTGATAAAGCAGGATAACTCCATTGCTAATCCCTTATTACTGGTAGGAA